>CAZLNI010000179.1:678-1517 GCA_964560995.1 uncultured Muribaculaceae bacterium | reverse complement strand
CACGCTCCCGCTGCCTTTTCGATTCGCGTCATGTTAACCAGTTTTTCTATCTTTTCTCCACTTATAATCCACAAATCGGCTTCTTTTGTTATACTGAAAGGCAATTCTTCTTTAAACTTATATAGAACGTGACTTTCTAGTTCGTCTTCTTCGTATAAAGATTCTTTTTCTATATTGTCTAACATATCGGCTAAATCCTTAAGTAAAGGCTCGAATCCTTCGTTTAAAGCTGCTTTAAGCTCGTAGACTTTAATATTTGGATACGCTTTTTTGAATGCTTTTAGATTATCCTCCGCAGCAGGTAAATCCATCTTGTTAGCTATGACAACACTTGTCTTTTTGTACATTTTGTCGTCGTATTTTTGTATTTCTTTAGAAATAATCTCGTAATCTTCTATAGGATTTCTCCCCTCTTCGGCTCCCATATCTACGACGTGTGCGAGTATCTTCGTACGTGATGCATGGCGTAGGAATTTATGTCCGAGACCTACTCCTTCGCTTGCGCCTTCGATTAGTCCAGGTAAATCGGCCATTGTGAAAACTCTTCCATCTTGAAGTTTGATTACCCCTATGTTTGGACTCAACGTCGTGAAATGGTAGGCTGCTATTTTAGGATGACAACCGCTTATCATACTTAAAATCGTACTTTTACCTACGCTCGGTAAACCTATCAGTCCCACATCCGCGATCATTTTCAGTTCACATTTGACTATTCGTTCTTCGCCAGGTTCTCCTTTTTCGCTGAAACCGGGAGCCGGGTCAGAATGCGTTGCAAAAGCTTTGTTTCCGCGGCCGCCTCGACCACCTTTAGCGATGTGTGCTTCCGGGTTCTGCTCACT
>CAZLNI010000179.1:0-668 GCA_964560995.1 uncultured Muribaculaceae bacterium | reverse complement strand
ATGACAGTCGTACCCAATGGGACGTTTATTTTTATGTCTTCGCTGTTAGCACCATATTTATTAGAACCTTTGCCGTTTATTCCCTTACTTGCCTTGATTATTTTGTGGTATCTTAAATCGACTAATGTTTTGAGACTTTTATCTCCAACGAATATAATGCTCGAGCCTTTACCACCGTTTCCACCGTCAGGTCCTCCCATCGGTTCACATTTTTCTCTTCTAAAACTCGTACAGCCGTCTCCGCCAGCTCCAGCGTACAGTTTAACTATCACTTCATCAACAAACATGTCTATGCCTCCTTTTTTATTATGTCTAATAACGGTTTATTTACGTCTTCTTTATACCTTTTTTCGTCGAAAAGACGAATTAAAATTTCTCTATAAGGTTTTAAAGTGACTTTATCTTTGAGTGTATCTTTCTTTGAAATACTTTCTTTTAGATAACTCAATAAGGTAAATACTTCAAAGGTTCCTGCTAAAACGAGCGATGCGAGAACTAGATTATCAGTAATTGTAAAATTGTCAGTAACTAATCCTATTAAGTTTAGTAAATCGTTTATTAAATTAGGATTGAAAAGTCGAATGGAACCCAAAACGATAGAGATACTTAAAAACCACGTCTTTATCTTTCCTTTTAACGTCGAAGTGACGTTTTCTCCATGAAGAGTT
>CAZLNI010000178.1:0-1534 GCA_964560995.1 uncultured Muribaculaceae bacterium | reverse complement strand
TTTTTTATCATCTACTTTAATATCGAACGAATAGCATCTAACTCATCAATTTTGACAGTAAAACTTTCGCCCGTATCCATTTTCTTTACATTAAATTTCCGATTCTTGATTTCATCTTCGCCTAAGACGATTACATAAGGTATACCTTCTCTATTCGCATAGTCGAAACATTTTTTTACCTTTCTTCCGGTCATCTCTAGTTCTACTTTATATCCTAGTTCTCTCAAAGCATTTGCCAATTTTAAACTTTGGGCTTCGGTATTCAAAGGTATTAAATATATGTCTAATTCGCTTTTTACCTCGTTTTTCCGCATCTTCAAAATCTCATAAATCGTCGATAATCCGAAACTTACTCCGACAGCGGGATAGATATTACCATCTCCAATGAAATCCGTTATCATTTTGTCGTAGCGACCACCTCCGCCGAGACTACAAGTCAATTCGCCATTTTTGGCATAAACTTCGAAGACATTTCCCGTATAATAATCTTGTCCACGCGCTAAAGAGGGTGTAAAAGTGGCATCTTCTCCACAGCCTATCTCATTTAATACATCTCTTAGACTCATGAGTTCTTCCAACCCTAAAGTTAACATCTCATTAGAAGAGCCTTCGAACTTTTTTTTAAGTTCATCTAACGAAAGATTATAATAATCGAGCATAGTTTTAGCGTTTTCTTCTTTTAACCCGACTTTGACTAACTCTTCAATCAAACTCGTCTTTGACATTTTATCTAACTTGTCGATGACAGTTACGACTTTCGTGATTCCTTCTTCATCTAAGTCGACCACCTCTTTGATTAATCCTCTCATCAGATTCCGACTGTTATATTTGACGTAGACATCGATGCCGAGTCTTCTATAACCACATAACCAAAGGCTTATTAATTCAGCTTCAATTAAAGTTCCACTTAATCCGACGACGTCGACATCGCATTGCATAAACTCTCTATCGCGACCCACTTTGACGGGACCATCTCTAAACACTTTTCCCATCTCATATCGTTTGAAAGGAAAGCGCATATCTTTAGTAAGTGCGATATATTTTGCAAAAGGTACAGTCAAGTCATATCGAAGTCCGAGTTCTCTTTTCCCTTGATCTGTAAGCTTATAGATTTCGTTTAAAAGGTCGTTCGATTCGTCGTACTTTCCTGCCAACATATCGTAATGACAAAGTATAGGAGTTTCCAATGGTTTATAGCCAAACTCCTCGAATACTTCTCTTAAGACATCTTGAATATGATTCCTAATAGTCTGTTCCTCAGGAGAATAGTCATAACTTCCTTTTACATTTTTAACTGTTGTCTCTCTTTTCATTATTATCATTCCTTCACAAATTGAGTTTAAATTCTTTGAAGTTCTTATGAGTCTAATACTTCAAAAGTTCAAGAATTTTTTAACTGTCAATATTATACTACGTCATCTATTAAAAGTAAAATTCTATCATTAAGCTTAATTATCTTCCGTGTTGCATTTCGAACGAAAATTAAGCTCGTTAGAGCCTTTTGACAAAACCAATAAAATATGTTAATATGAAT
>CAZLNI010000177.1:0-1549 GCA_964560995.1 uncultured Muribaculaceae bacterium | reverse complement strand
ACAACTCCAGCAAAAAAATATCCCAACAATCGAAATGGACTCAAAAAGACAAAGACAATCTTTGGACCAAAATAGTCAAAAATAAAATTACGAATCAGGCACTATTGCTATCTAAAATAAAATCTGATAGTCAAAACATTCTTAATGAATATATTTCAGAGATTAAAACCGGAGATTCTACAAATAGAGAAGGACATGCCGCTAAAGTTTATTTTAACAGTCTCTTTGGCATGAAATTTGTACGGAATGCATCAGACGATATAAATGCTGCCTTAAACTACGGATATGCCGTCCTTTTATCTACCTTTAACAAAGAAATCGTATGCTTGGGATACATCACCCAATTAGGAATACATCACAAAAACGAGTTTAATGAATTTAACCTCGCTTGTGACCTAATGGAGCCTTTTAGAGTTATAATTGATAATTTTGTTTATTATAATCAAGAAAAAACTTTCGACAGTAACTATAAAATGGCCTTGGTAAACCTTTTTAATAACAAATATTACTATAATAAAAAAAGCTACGTTTTAAAAGATATCATAAAACAATACACCAAATACACTTTAGACTGTCTTAACGAAAAAAACGAATACAAGGATTTTATATATTATGAGGAATAGAATAATGAGAACGATAGTATTTTTCGATTTACCGAATGTTTATGCCCGTGATAAAAGAAATTACACTTTGTTTAGAAAATTTCTTATAAACGAAGGATTTATAATGCTTCAAGAATCAGTTTATTCCAAAATATGTCTGAATACTCAGCAATGTGAACTGTTAATACAAAGAGTAAAAAAACACGCCCCTAAAAAAGGAATCATTCAAGCCCTTAATATAACAGAAAAACAGTATGCCCAAATGGAATATATCATCGGTGCCTCAGCCAACAAGATTATAGACAATGACGAAAGGCTTCTTATATTATGACTATTACAGTTAATTATTTAGAACATCAAATCGAACTATCGACAGAAAGTGTATTTTCCTGTGAAATAGAAAACAAGACTTATTTTTATCGACTCGTAAAAGATTTATTTACAATAAACGATGGTACCCCTATTGAAGATATTAAAATATACGCTAATAACGAAGAGATTGCATTGACTAACCAATTTAACATCATAACAGATTATTTTAATTTCGGTTTTAATTCTAAAAAAATTCAAACAGCTATAAATAAATATTTAATATCTAACCTCGAAGAAATTGACAAAGAAGATTATAATAAAATTTTCAAACAGTTTTTTAAAAAGACAAAGAAGATCGCAGACCGTATTGATATAAATTTAGAGATTACAGAAGAATATGCAATAGAAGATTTAATTAAAATTTTAAAAATAGTTCCTAAAACCGCAAATACTTTATTAGACAACTTATTCATTTTATTAGACATTACAAAGAGTCTACAAATTAGTGAAGTCACAGTGTTTGTAAATTTAAAACAATATTTGTCCAAAAATGAACTAGAAGAATTTTATAAATACGCTGTATATAACAAAATAAAACTGTTGCTGATTGATTCTACATCAACAGGAGTAACTAT
>CAZLNI010000176.1:0-1561 GCA_964560995.1 uncultured Muribaculaceae bacterium | reverse complement strand
TCCTCTTATTTTTAGTAAGTCTTTCTTATCTTCATCTATATATTATCACATTTAACACGGTATTGCTATCTTTTTATTCTTGTTAAATGATAGTAATTTAAAAAAACTCGTCGAGTTGACGCGTTTTAGAAGTTTTAATTCTTGTAATATTTTATAGTGAAAGTAGTACCCTTTTGTTCGGTAGAATCGACTTCGAGATTACCATTGTCTTTTGTTACAATCGACTTGGCTAAAGACAATCCGATACCTACACTGTCCGATGTAGCGTTTTTACCTTTATAGAATCTTTCAAATATGTGTGGTATATCGTCTTTATCTATGACGCTTGAATTATTGATTGATATAGAAGTATAAAGTTTATTATCTTCTATAGAGATGGTCACTTGACTTTTAGTGGGCGAGTGCTCTATCGCGTTTTTTAAGATGTTACTTATGGCTTCGATTTGCCATGAGGCATCACACGTGACGGATATTTTAGATGATTCTTTCATATTTATGGTTACATCTTTTAAATCGGCGATTAAGTCGACATTTTCAATAGCTCTATCGAGCAGTTTTGTCACTTTAATTTTTGTAGGATTAAATTTAATCGTGTTCGTATCGAAGCTCGAGAGTTTCAATAGCGATTGTATCAAGAAATTTATCTTATCTGTCTCTTGGACGATTCCTTTTAAGGTCTCAGTTCTTTCTTCTTGGTCCATAGAGATAGTTAACAAATTATCTAAGGAAATAGAAATAGCCGTTAGAGGCGTTTTCAACTGATGGGAGATATCTTCGAGAGATTTCTTAAGGTTATTCTTATCGTTTTTGGCACTTTCAGCTTGCTCCTTGAGCATAATAGTCGTCTTATATAGTTCACTACGCAAAATAGAGAGTTCGTCTTCACTGGAAAGTGGCAAATCGAGGCTGTAGTCTCCTCCATTTATTTTTCCAATCAAGCGTGTTACTTCTCGAATCTTTTTTTCTTTTTGATAAATATAGAGAATGAATATTAGGGAGATGAAGAGAAAAGACGAGACGATTAGTATGGCATTAAGTGTCGTAAACTTCTTTTGAAGGTTATCGTTTTTTAGGGCGATGGCTTCGACATTTATGTCGATTCCATATTTGGATAAATATTTCGTTTCTCGGATGTTGGAATCGTTCAAGATGTCGACGATTTCGTTTATATCTATTTGGGGATAACTCTCGGTTATCTTTGCAACGACGTTTTCCATATAGACGTTATTCTCGTGGCGGTATAGGTTATATTCGTAATAATTAAATATGAGCAAAATTAGCGTGAGTAGGAAACTCGTTAAAAATACGATAAGGAGGCACTTTTTAAAATCAGTTTTATTCTTCATTCGGCATCTATCCTATACCCTATGCCTTTTATAGTGACAATGATATCGCTTCCTAGTTTTTCGCGAATGCGCTTCATGTATACTGTTATCGTATTTTCTTCGACATCGTTGCCCGTCCAATCCCAGATTTTATCGATTATAGTTGAACGCCTTACGACTTTATTTACGTTGTCGAAAAGGAGACTCAATATTTTAAGTTCGAGGCTTGTGAGTTC
>CAZLNI010000175.1:0-1588 GCA_964560995.1 uncultured Muribaculaceae bacterium | reverse complement strand
CCTCTACTATTATTTTTCCGGATGAATTCGATTTTTCTCATTTTTTTCTTCCAAAATGGATAAAAATACGAACAGGTGTACTTTTTTAGGACAAAATCCTGCAAAATTTTAAAAACTGCCTCCTAAATTAATTATACCCTACTTACTACTCTTTTTTAAACTCTCACTTATTACGAACTTTCGTAAAAAAAATCAAGCATTTGTTTACTTGAATTTTGTCACCGTTACTAAGATTCTTTTAAACCTATCTTTTTATACTTGCAAAGAAAATCGTATGTAAGCTTTAAAATAATAATCGTCGGAACAGCAAAAATCATACCTAATAGACCTAAAAATTTTCCCATTACTGTTAAAGCGATGACGATTAAAAGAGGATTCACTTTGATGCATTTAGACATTATATAGGGATTAATGATGTTCGATTCGACGGTTTGAGCGAATACTATACATCCTAGAGTGATAATTCCTAATTTGATACTAGAAGCTAAACCGACGAGTACAGCAGGAATACCTCCAATATATGGTCCTATAAAAGGTATGATATTCGTAAGTGCCGAGAAAGCCGCTAAAAAGATGGGATATTTAAGCCCGATGATGGCGTATAAAATGCTCGATATTACAAAGAGGATGAACGTGTCGATGAGAGTACCTTTGATATAGAGCCGCATATTGCTGCTGAGTTTTCTTACATATTCCAAAGTTATGCGCTTGTATTTTAGAGGAATAAGTTTTCGTAAAAAAGAGTTGATTTGCTCGTAATTGTATAGCATATAAAAGCCGAATATGTGAATTAAACCAAAAATTCCCAGAAAAGTTAATAGATTGTTACACGAATCGATAAGGACACTGACATCGAGAGTTTTGTACTTTTTTAAGTCTTCAAGAAACGAAAAACTTGAAATCTTATCTATGAAAGCATTAGAAATGTCGACGAGACTCTTAGCATTTTCTAAAATAATAGGAAATAAATACCAAATGACCAAACAGTATATAAGTACGGTTAACGCGATAAAGAGTCCGATGGCAAGCCGATTTCCTATTTTTTTAGCTAACTTATAATATTGTGGTTTAAGAACCCAAGCAAAAATATAGCCAAATAGTATGGGACTGACCACTGTTAAAATGGTACAACATATGTCATAGAGTTTTAAAAGTCTTATGACTATAATCGAGAGAATAATTATCAAAAGCCAAGACAAAAGATAGCCGTTTTTCTTTATTTTTTCTAACATAAGAGAAAAGGACTTACTTCAAGTCCTTCATCATATTTTTCATATCATTTGCCACTTTTTTAGCTTTAAGCGGATGCATTTTCGCGTAAGAATAAGCCATCGTACCAATACCTATACTCGCGAAGGCAAGAGACGCTAAAAGGGCTAAATTGTCTTTCTTTTTCATAAATAATCTCTCCTTACTTCACTATTATTATGGACAGATCAGTTTATTTTATTCATTAGACACTCGATTAAATTCGTCTTTCTATTCAAGCTATAATCGTTATTGGTGCCCAGGTAAAATGCTTGAGGATTGCCGAGCATTATTAGGCTTTTTTTGGCACGAGAAACACCTGTATATAAAAGTTTATTAT
>CAZLNI010000174.1:0-1592 GCA_964560995.1 uncultured Muribaculaceae bacterium | reverse complement strand
ATTAGTGACTGATCTTGTTACGCCTTTACCGTCATATCTACTAAGTACGGCATCTCTTAACTCTAAGGCTTCTTTTTCTCCCGTGGAAGCACCACTCGGAACGCCTGCGCTTACGACGACATTATCATCAACTCGCATTTCACAATAGACTGTAGGATTACCTCTCGAATCTAATATTTCATGTGCGCATAATCCAGTAATCTTCGCCATATCGCATCACCCTTTATTCTAATAAAGATTATATCCTATTGTGTCAAATAATTCAAGACTTGTCGAAAAGAAAAAGAAGAATTATCTTCCTCTCACATCGGTTGGCCTTTTTTATCTCCAACTTGTCCTAGCGAAAGTTTTTTCTCCTCTTCTCGATTAGGTTCGCCCGCAGAAGTTTCGCTTAAACTTGTACCAGTTGATAAGTCTATTCGCAAATGGACTTCCATATCTCTCAATAATTTGTCGAGTTCTGAGTAATCGTAAGCTTCGTTCATCCGTGCAACAGAGATGTCTTCAGCAACCCTTTTGTCAGCTACAAGCTTTTCAAATATGGGCGATTTTTCAAACGAACTCATATCTTTCATCTGAGCACGAGCACTTACATATAAAACTGCTAAACGATAAAATTTTAATATATCCACTTCGCATCCATAAAATGGTTTATTAGTAAGAAGTCTAATCGCTTCATAAATAGATTCTAAAAAACCATCCTCGTAAACTTCCCTGCTTCCCATGACATATGCTAATCTAGCGCGAAGCTTATTTATGCCAAGCATTACTTCATATCCTGCTTTTCTGCCAATTTTCTTATCTTTAGATAAAATGTCACTTTCTAAATCTAATAATCTTAACATAAACTGTTCGCGATTTAACAATTCGTTTTCCTCAATCTCGCGTTCTCTATTTTTAGCATAATCTTCTTTTAATTTTTTAATGACTTCGATCTCGTTCAAGAAGTTGAATTCTGGATGAGCTCTCATATACATGATGTCGGCACTTAGCCATTCGCGATAATCATCTTTAGTTATTTCTTCTTTCAACTCTTTTTCTTTTTGATTTGCGTCATATTCATCTTGATGTTCACTAATCCATTCGAGCTCGTTAACTACTTGATTATATATCTTTCTCTCTCTAAATTCAAATTTATACCACAAATTTACACCACTAAACAAAAAGCCAAAAACGGTTAAAGGGAACCAATTACTAAAATAACCACCTATAAAAGACCAGAGAAAGAAAGCGAGATATCCAATTCCTAACAATGAAAGAAATAAACCCAGAACATTATATTTTAAAGGCAACTTTGCGGGATTAAGTTTAGGCCACAAAGTCCGTTTATATTCCTTTATATAAGCTACGATATCTTTAAGGTCATAGCCATGTGTATCTATTTTACCCGTCCTAGAATACTCCCCCATTACTTCATAACACGTTTCTCTAAACGCGAGCTGTCTTCTTAATTTTTCACACGTGGCATCGTATCTTTCTTTAAAGCTGATTTCATCCCTTCGATAAAAAATTTCCATATCTCTCATTTTTTTCATGAAGACGTCATCCCGACCATAAAATACTAAAGTATCATAGTGTTCTTCGAAACTATC
>CAZLNI010000173.1:0-1634 GCA_964560995.1 uncultured Muribaculaceae bacterium | reverse complement strand
TAACCACAACTTTAGTAGGCGTACTATTATACTTTTACATCGCAATTCCGGCCATCAATTTGACGAGCCCAGCATTTTATGTGTTCCTGTGCCTATTGTTCGTCGTCTATGGACTATTGGACATAGGTACTGGAACAATCGAATTTTTGCGCAAAGGAAGGATATCTGGTAAATTTAGATTCAATACTATGTTACTAATACCGGTCGTATTTATAACTATCGTAGTCTTAAATTTCTTCGTAAGTCCACTATTCGATTCGAAGGGTTATGCCAACCGCATACAAATAGACGAAACAGGCGATTTTGCTTCCGATATAGCACCTGTAGATTTTAAAAAGGTTCCACTTCTAGATAAAGCTTCGAGCCAAAAGCTAGGAGACAGGACGATGGGTGAAATGAGCGATTTAGTAAGCCAATATTATGTAAGTGAGCTTTATACTCAAATCAACTATCGCGAGGAGATTATCCGCGTTACACCTTTGGAATATGCTGACATAATAAAGTATTTGTCTAATAGAAAAGACGGAATTAAGGGTTATATCACGGTCAATTCTGTCAGTGGTGAATCCAAAGTAGTTAGGTTAGAAGAGGGAATGAAATATGTTCCAAGTGCCATTTTAAACGAAGATATGATGCGCCATTTGAGATTCAAATATCCTACTACGATTTTTGGCGATTATTCTTTTGAAATCGACGACGATGGTAAACCATATTTCATCATACCTAAAATAAAATATACGATGGTCGGATTGA
The DNA here is from genome assembly GCA_964560995.1 of uncultured Muribaculaceae bacterium. Taxonomy (GTDB): domain Bacteria; phylum Bacillota_I; class Bacilli_A; order RF39; family UBA660; genus RUG11867. Next base: position 881 of record CAZLNI010000173.1, on the reverse strand, counting down.
AAAGAGATATTTCTGGAGTAATCGTATTAGATCCCGTGACGGGCAAGACAGATTCCTATGATAAAAACGACATCCCGACATGGATTGACCACGTCTATGAGCCAGATTTAATCATAGAGCAGACTGACGATTGGGGAACATACAAAGGTGGATTTTGGAACTCTATCTTCGCTCAGAAAAATGTCGTCAACACGACAGATGGATACAATTATTTAGCGATGGACGGCGACGTATACCTCTATACTGGAATTACTTCAATTCAAAATGATGAATCTAATCTCGGTTTCATTTTAACTAACATGAGAACAAAAGATACTGTTTTCTATTCTGCACCTGGTGCTGAAGAATACAGTGCTATGGCTAGTGCAGAAGGGCAAGTACAAGAGATGAAGTATACTTCTACTTTCCCACTTCTAATAAATCTAAATGGAAGACCGACTTATTTGGTAAGTTTAAAAGACGACGCGGGTTTGGTAAAGAAGTACGCTTTCATCGATGTCCAAGATTATCAAAAAGTTAGTGTAAGTGACACGACTCTTGGTATCGACAAAGCAGCAAGTGCCTACTTAAATTCGTTTAAACTCGATAGCAATGCTGAGACGATCGAAAAAACGATAAAAGTTAAAAGCATAACATCTGCGATTATCGAAGGAAATACAAACTACTATATTATCGATGAAGAAGGAGATAAATATTCTGTAAACATTTCAACTGCTCCGAATATCATGCCATTTTTGAAAAGCGGCGATGAGATAAACGTTTCTTATAATGATGGAGAAGTTCGACAAATTAGCAATGTTGAAGTTAAATAAGATTAGAAGATGTAATGTCTTCTTTTTTATTTACGAAAGTTCGTAATAGGTTAGAGTTTAAAAAAGAGT
>CAZLNI010000172.1:0-1654 GCA_964560995.1 uncultured Muribaculaceae bacterium | reverse complement strand
TCAGCTTCTCTCTTATCTATTAAGTCTTGTACTGTATTGATATTAGCTCTCTTCAAGCAGTTATATGTACGTACAGAGAACTCGATTTCTTCGATAGGAGTCTCTAAAGTCTTCGTAATGACGTCGATCTTCTTCTCTGCCATGACACCAGATAAGTCTGAGATGTTATTGAGATCCATAACTATATTCAAGTGTTCAACTAAAATCTTAGCAGATAGAGCCATCGTCTCTTCTGGAGTCATTGAACCGTTCGTATAGACATACATGTTGAGTTTATCGTAATTCTCACTGTGACCTACACGGGCTGGTTCAACTTCGAAATAGACTCTTTCGATTGGAGAATACAAACTGTCTATTGCGATTTCTCCTGGTTGCAAGTTACCACCTAAGATTTCCTTATTAGCAGCTGCATCGACATAACCTCTACCACAACCGACAGTCAAAGTCATATCTAATGACCCTCCTGCGACGATGTTGGCAATGACGAGGTCTGGATTGACGATTTCGACATCGGCATCGCATTCTATATCGCTAGCATAAACTGGACCCTCTCCTTTTTTGAAAAGGTGTAAAGTTTTGTTCTCTCCAGTATAATTCTTTATGACTACACTCTTTAGATTTAGAACGATAGCTGTAACGTCTTCCATGATTCCGTCGATTTTTTGAAATTCGTGCATGACGCCTTCTATTTTTACAGAAGTAATTGCTGAACCAGGAAGACTTGATAACATGACTCTGCGTAGTGCATTACCGAGTGTAGTACCGAATCCCCTCTCTAATGGTTCTAATTCGAACTTGCCATAGAAGTTACTTTCGTTATATTCTTTTATTTTGTATTCAGGTTTTTCAAAATTTAGTGTCATTATTTCACCCCTCTAATTAATTTCTCGGTCTTTTTGGTGGTCTACAACCGTTGTGTGGTACTGGTGTCGTATCGTTAATAGCTGTAATCTCTAATCCTGCTGCTTGTAGGCTACGAATAGCGTTTTCTCTTCCGTTTCCTAATCCTTTAACGAATACTTCAACTTTACGCATACCCATATCGTATGCCACTTTTCCACAAGCCTCAGCACTCATGCCTGCTGCAAAAGGTGTTTTCTTTTTAGAACCCTTATAACCAATCGTTCCTGCAGAAGCCCAGCTGATCGCGTTTCCTTCCGTATCAGTAATGGTAACGACTGTATTGTTATAGGTTGAATGGATATGAGCTTGTCCTTCGACGACAGTCTTTTTAACTTTTCTTTTTCTTCTATTATAAGCCATTGTTTAACCTCCTACTTACCTACTTTTTTCTTATTAGCTACAACTTTACCTTTACCCTTACGAGTCTTCGCATTGCGACTAGTTCTCTGCCCGCGTACTGGTAAACCTTTTTTGTGTCTAACACCTTGGTAGGAGTTTATCTCCATCTTATTTTTGATATTCGTTTGCACTTCACGGCGAAGTTCACCTTCGACTAAGTGTTTATCGATTTCTGCACGAAGTGCAGCTATTTCTTCGTTAGATAACTCTCCTATTTTTTTGTTCTCGTCGACTTTAGCGTTTACACATATATCTTTAGCAGTCGCTTGACCGATTCCATATATGTGAGTTAAGCCGATATAAGTCTTCTTATTATTTGGTAATTCAACATTCTTAATACGTGCCATATTTT
>CAZLNI010000171.1:0-1659 GCA_964560995.1 uncultured Muribaculaceae bacterium | reverse complement strand
GAATTATTTCCTTTGCAGAGAAAAAGGTGATTTTTCCATCAGCTTAGGAATAAAAAATAGTCAAATAAATTGACTAAATATAATAACCAGATATTCTTTTCCACAATAAAACCAGATGACTTCAATTCATCTTTTTCCTACAAGTAAAAATTGTGTTAAGTCATATAGATTTTAAACGTCTTATTTTTTTAGGATTATTATTTAAGATATGCCCTTTTGCCATAGATAACATTCCTATCATCATTATATCTATCATGACTGTCGCCTTTTTTAATCCTCGTACTTTATTATTCTCTAAATTAAAATCTCTGTCCAATCGACCATTAATTCTCTCTAATGAGCTCCGTTTATTGTATAGTCTTTGCCACTTTCTTGAGTTCCTTGCAATCGGTGTAAAAACTCGTTGATCATAACTAATATCTATACTATATATTTTGTCTTTGTAACCATACCTTAAAGTATTTTTAATTTTATCATATCCGAGATACTTTAACTCAACAGTTTCTCCATCTTCAAGTACTATGCTAACAACTCCGTCATACGTGTATACTAAATCTGTATCTTTGTATTGTTTAGTTGGCTCGTCTTTACTCCAATGATTTCTTATATCAATAACTGGGGAAATTTCATTCTCTTTTAGAAAGATTATTAAATCAGTAGTATCATATCCCTTGTCTGCCATTAATACTTTTATTTTTTTCCTTAATTCTGGAGATAACATATTGATATGTTTCATTAATTGTTCTTTTTCACCTTTAGAAGCTTTTGTAACAGTATACTCAATTGGCAATTCATAATTTACATCACTTAATAAATGTAATCTGAAACCAAAATATCTCATTTTCTTGATTTGAGTCACACCATTGTTATCTTTATAATAAAGTTCTTTAAAAGTAAAATCGGCATCTATTTCACTTCTTCCATCTACTTGTTTATCTGTACATGGTTTATTAGCCATAGAAAAAAATATCTTACCATCCTCACCAACTTCTTCTCCAAAATTTTTTAAATTATCATACATGAATTGTCTAAGATTGTTGAAACAATCTTTAAGAAAAGATTCTATTTTTTTTAGGTTGTTAAACATATTGGTATATGCTTTAGCAGGTGGCACCAGTTTACATTTTCCGTAGTAATAATCAGCATCATTAAAGCCACAGAGCTTTCTCAAATCAGAGTTTCTAGATAATTCTCTTTGTAACTGTGCTATGCTAGAGCATTCTATTAGAGGCATGATTAAAATAGAATTCCAAACAGGAATAATCGGATAATCATTTCTACCTTTACCTCTTATATCAATAAGCTTGTTAACTATCTTTTCGTCGGGAACGTTATCTAATAAAAGTTTACATCTCTCTAAGTCACCCAAAATAGAAATTTCCTCATAGTCAAAAGCAGATAATTGTGTTATAATTTTCATGGTTTAATAACCTCCTTATTTATTTTTTGTGATACTTATATTATAACATTTGTAGGTTATTTTACCATCAAAAAAGCCCGATTATATGGGCTTTTTTTAGTACTTGTGCGAAAATAATCGGAATATTAGATATTCTTATTATTTATCACGATTTTTCTTAGTGTTTATGATGCGAAAGTTTTTTTGGCTTCTTCTCTATTCCTTTAGTTATCGATACTTCAGAACAAAGGAATTTATTC
>CAZLNI010000170.1:0-1711 GCA_964560995.1 uncultured Muribaculaceae bacterium | reverse complement strand
GCTTCTTCTCTATTCCTTTAGTTATCGATACTTCAGAACAAAGGAATTTATTCAAATTATATGTTAAAATAAGTTTAGTGATGATTATGGGAGAAAAGTGTTATAAAAGTTTAGACCAATTTTATAAAGAGAAATTTGGCGAAAAAGTATTTAAAGTAAGCTTAGATGCTGGGTTTAGTTGCCCAAATAAGGACGGTTTGAAGGGACGTGGAGGCTGTATTTTTTGTAATGACTCAGTGGCAATCGGCGATAAAAGAGAAAATTTAATTGCACAGTTTGAGAGCGTTAAAGAGGTTTTGCATAAAAAATGGCCAAAAGCAAAATACATAGCCTTTTTAGAAGCTAATACGAATACCTATGCCGATGTCGATACTTTAAAGAAAATATATGAACCGTTGATACGACTAGATGGAGTCGTCGGATTAAGTATCGCCACTAGATGCGATGCGATAAGTGAAGAAGTATACGATTATCTTGAGGATTTAAACAAGCGAACTTTTCTTTCCATAGAGTTGGGATTACAATCGGCTCATGATGCGACTTTAAAATATTTAAATAGGGGGCATACAGTGAGCGAATTTACGGAGTGTGTGAAAGAACTTCGCGGGAGGGGAATTGACGTAGTAGTCCATATCATAAACGGCCTTCCTTATGAAACTAAGAGTATGATGATTGAAACGATAGAATATGTCAACGGTTTGGATGTACAGGGAATAAAGTTTCACATGCTCTATATCGAACGTGGTACTGCTCTAGCAAATATTTATGAAAAAGAAAAATTTCCTCTTTTGTCGAGAGAAGAATATATCGAAATATTAGGTGAGCAAATTAAATTATTAGATAAGAATATCGTCGTCCACCGTTTGTTGAGCGGACCAAATAATAAATTATTAATAGAACCGAAGTGGCTTATCGGTAAGTTTAAAAACTTAAACGCTATAGAGGATTATTTAAGCAAAATTAAAAAGTAGGTGGTAGCCTACTTAAATTTGAGATTTAGCCACTTCAACGGGATCTTTAGATACGTTTATGCTCATCGCGGCATTATATATATTTTTAATATCTTCGACGTTTGGATTGTCCATATTTAATATTTCATATATTTGGCTAGGCGAAAGCGGAGCAGATTCAGCTGATATTTCGAAGACCGTTATTTTACCAGAGGACAATAAACTTTTAATAGTTGTAATCATTTCGTTTAGTTCATCTGCATCTTGTAAAGGTTCTTCGTTAGCCTTCTCTTTGAGAGCGTCTTTGACTTTTAAATAGCCCGCATAGAACTCAACCGTCGCTAAGAATTGTGGGGCAATTCCGTTTATTAGGTTCATTGCTTCGAGAGCTCTATTTTTTCCTGTTGCAGCAGCAATGTCCAATACTTTTTGTTGGTCTGAGCCGACGAATTCGCGCATCTCTTCGAGCATGAATTCTACCGCCAAGTCTTTTTCCTCGGAAGGAAGAGTTAGCTTTTGGTCTAGATTCATCGCTGCAATTTGTCTTCTTCTTTGTTCAGTCATAATCATCATACCCTTTTTTCTCAAAAAATTAGAATAACGTACGACTACTTGTTCAAAATTCGTTGTATCGGTTATTAAGGCCATATTCTCTGGAGTGATTTCTCCGTTATTTTCTACGATAAATTCTTGAAGGTCCTCTAGGTTTAGATGAGCCGCTACATCTTTAGTAGTCTCCTCTAGTTCTGTTCTTTGAGACG
>CAZLNI010000169.1:0-1746 GCA_964560995.1 uncultured Muribaculaceae bacterium | reverse complement strand
ATATAGCGAAGGGGTCGTTGAAAGTTTAGTAGATGTCTTCAGTATCATAAGAAATGTTACTATAATCGCCGTTATTGCCTTAATCTTTGTTACAGCTTTTTTGATAAGCAATACGATTAAGATTACTATTTACAGTAGAAAAAATGAAATAGATATAATGCGTTTAGTCGGTACATCCAATACGGTCATTAAGTTGCCATTTATATTTGAAGGATTATTTCTTGGGATGATAGGAAGTATAATACCGATATTAGTTACGATTTATGGTTATGTCTTCCTGTATGACAAGATGGGAGGAGTGATGTTTACGAAGGTAATGCCTTTAATTTCTCCTTATAACTTTGTATTTAAGGTGAGTATCGTGTTGTTCGTCATAGGGGCTTTGGTAGGTATGTACGGAAGCTATAAATCCGTTAGAAAGTATTTGAAAATATGATAAAAATTAAAAAGATATTTTTAGGAATCTTGTTAGTCTCTTTAACTTTGCCTATCATGGACGCGAAGGCAGCTTCGCAAGCAAATACTCTCGCCGAATTGAGAGCAGAATTAAATAGTTATATTGCGAAAAGAGAGGCCGCAAAGAACAAGCAGAATTTAACTCAAAATCAGATAAATAATAACAAGAATACTATTGCCGCTAATCATACAGAAATCGAGAACAATAGGAAAAAAATTGAAGAAGCTATTGCGCAAATAGCTGAACTCGACCAAGAGATTCAAGAGATGGAGTCTAAGGTACAGGAACTACTTAGGGCCGATGCCATTTCTAAAGGTGAGAACGTCTATTTGGAGTACGTCTTTGGGGCTAAAGATATATCAGATTTTATTATCAGATATAGTATAAGCGAAAAAATCGCAGCTTATAATGCTGAGACGATTACGGATTTTGAAAGTAAAATTAAAGAAAACGAGAAACTTAAGGTCGACCTTGCCAATAGAGAGGCAGAGCTAAATAAGCAAATCGAGTCGCTCGAAAGTTCTATCGAATCTTTAGGAAATCAGTATAATTCCTTCGTAAAAGAAGCTTTAAGTTTTGATCAAGAGGTCAAATCTACTCAAGAGATGATTAATCAATATGTTGCGATGGGATGTAAAGAAAATGAGCCTTTCACATCATGTGCTAATATGAAATATGACACGGGCTTTATTAGGCCGCTCACATTTGGTACGAGGACGAGCAATTTTGGTTACAGAATTAACCCTTTAAATGGTGCGAAGTACGATTTCCATTCTGGTGTCGATATCGGAGGCAATGCCGAAGGGACTAACGTTTACTCTGCCGCGAACGGAATGGTCGGCAAAATTATATATCGTTCATCATGTGGAGGGAACCAAGTATCAATTTATCACATAATTAACGGAGTTCAGTATACGACTACATATATGCATCTTTTGACAGTCAATGTTAAAGTAGGAGACTACGTTTCTAGAAATACGGTTATTGGACGCGTAGGTGGCGGTTATGGCACGATGAGCTATGATAAGTGTTCAACAGGAGCACACTTGCATTTCAGTTTAGCTAAAGGTTGGTATGGAAGTACTTATGTGTCATACTATACTTGGATTGCGAACTTATTAGATGGCGGAGCACCACAGTATGCCAATATTCCACCGTATGGAAAATATTTCTTCTCACGTTATTGACGATAGAGGGAACTTGCCAAAAATGGCAAGTTTTTAAATGCAGTTACGAAAGTTCGTAATAGTTGAGAGTTTAAAAAAGAGTAGTAAGTAAGGTATAATTAA
>CAZLNI010000168.1:0-1749 GCA_964560995.1 uncultured Muribaculaceae bacterium | reverse complement strand
ACAACTATTGATTTAAAGCCGCTACTATGTTATCATGGTCATATTGAACGGCGAAGAAAAGAGTAAGTTTTTCTATATACGATAGAGAGCTATTGGTTGGTGGAAAATGGCGTTGAAAAGAACTGAACATGGTTTTGGAGTTCAAACGTGTTCTCGCGTTAAGAGAGATAAAGTGCATGTAAAGTCATGAATTAAGGTGGTACCGCGGGTTCTAGCTCGTCCTTAAATTCTTGACTTTTTTATTTTAGAAAGAAGGAATTATTTATGGAAAAGAAATTTTATATCACGACACCGATTTATTATCCATCTGCGAATTTTCATATAGGACATTGTTATAGTACTATAATCGCCGATTCGATTGCAAGATATAAAAGATTGGATGGCTATGATACATACTTTTTAACAGGAAGTGATGAGCATGGACAGAAAATAGAGAAAAAAGCCGAAGAAGCAGGCGTCTCACCTCAAGATTATGTTGATAAGATAGTTGAAAACGCTAAAGACCTTTGGGCTAGTCTCGGTATAACCTACGATCGTTTTATAAGGACGACGGATAAAGACCACGTAGAAACTGTTCAAAAGATATTTAAAAAACTTTATGACCAAGGAGATATCTATAAAGGCGAATATAAAGGTCTTTACTGCACACCATGCGAGTCTTTTTGGACTGAAACCCAAGCAAAGGACGGAGTATGTCCCGACTGCGGCCGTGAAGTGCACGAGGTTAGTGAAGAAGCATACTTCTTGAAGTTATCCAAACATCAAAAACGTTTAGAAGATTATATCGAATCTCATCCCGACTTTATCCAACCAGAATCCCGCAAAAATGAGATGATAAATAACTTTATAAAACCGGGTCTCGACGATTTATGCGTTTCGCGGACGAGCTTTAAATGGGGTATACCAGTCACTTTTGATGAAAACCACGTCGTCTATGTTTGGTTAGACGCGCTAAGCAACTATATCACAGCATTAGGTTATATGAGTAATGATGAATCTAAATTCAAAAAATATTGGCCTGCAGACGTTCACATCGTCGGTAAAGAGATAGTTAGATTTCACACCATTATCTGGCCTATAATCTTAATGGCTCTCGATTTGCCTCTACCACAGAAAGTATTCGGACATGGCTGGTTAGTAATCGAAGGAAATAAAATTTCTAAAAGTCTCGGCAACTATCGTGACCCTCGCGACTATATCTCAAAATATGGCGTAGATGCCGTGCGTTACTTCGTACTACGCGAGATTCCTTTCGGTTCTGATGGCAACTTCTCTGAGGAGGCTTTAATCAATCGTACAAACAGTGACCTCGCAAACGTCTGGGGAAATCTCCTAAATAGGACGATCGGCATGGCTAACAAATATTTCTCTGGTCATATCACTAATAAAGAAACAGTAGAAGACATAGACAGCGAACTCGTCTCACAATTGAAAACATTAAAAAAAGAGACTGATGCTAAAATCGATGGTTTAGAAGTATCTAAAGTTCTCGAATCTATTTTTGAAGTTCTACGGATGAGCAACAAGTATATCGACGACACAGCACCATGGGTTCTTGCGAAAAATGAAAATCAGAAAGATAGATTAGAAACCGTTCTATACAATCTATTAGAATCTTTGAGAATAACAGCAATCCTTTTAGAGTCTTTCATGCCAGAAAGTGCCAAAGATGCACTGGCCCAACTTGGTCGCCAAAACGAAACATTTGCCACAGCGACATACGCGTCTAATAACGTTTACGATACGACA
>CAZLNI010000167.1:0-1759 GCA_964560995.1 uncultured Muribaculaceae bacterium | reverse complement strand
GTCAATTTAGGTTATGACTCAACTACAATTTCAATATTCAACAAGGGAATAATTACTAACAGCAACACTTTCCCTTTAGGAGTTAGAAATATCATAAAAGACATAAGTTATGTGAGTAAAATCGGAGATAAAGAAGCTTCAGCAATATATAAAGATATCGTGCTTGCAAATAGTAAGTTATCAAACCCAAACGAATATAGAATCGTCGCCGATTTAGAGGGTGAAGAAATACAACTCAATCAGTATGATATGAGCGAAGTTGCTGCAAGTAGAATAGAAGAAATATTAAATTTAGTAAAAAAGCAAATAAATATCTTAACAAAAAAGGAAATTAGTTATATAATTGTGGTAGGTACGCTTACAGAGTTGAAGGATTTTAACTTGGCGTTGGAACGCGTATTCGGTAAAGATGCTACTCTCGGAAAATTAAATATGTTGGGTGCGAGAGATAGTTCTTTCTCAAGCGCAATAGGAATTATACAATATTATGAAGCTAGGATGGAACTTAAAGATAGAGCATTTTCGATATTCAGTCAAAATGAGTTAGAAAATATGGCTTCATCTAGTAAAGAAAATGCGAATAGCAATTCGTTATTAAGTAAAGTATTCGGATACTTTTTCGATAATTAGTTAGGAGATGAACAATATGGACGGATTAGAAATGGACCAAATTGCAAAGATTAAGGTAGTTGGTGTAGGTGGCGGAGGATGTAATGCAGTCAACAGAATGATAGAATCAGGTGTTAGAGGAGTCGAGTTTATCGTTGCTAATACCGACTTACAGGTTTTAAACAGCAGCCTTGCGCCTATCAAGTTGCAAATCGGATCGACTATAACGAATGGACTTGGCGCTGGAGCAAAACCGGAAGTCGGTAAAGAAGCCGCAATCGAGTCTAAATCTGAAATTGAAGAAGCTTTAAAAGGTGCTGACATGGTCTTTGTTACATGTGGTATGGGTGGAGGAACCGGTACAGGTGGAGCCCCAGTAGTAGCAGAGATTGCCCAAAGCTTAGGTGCATTGACGGTTGGAATCGTTACTAAACCTTTCCGTTTTGAAGGGAAGAAAAGGATGGAGCAAGCCTTGAAGGGTGTAGAAGAGCTAAAGAAGAACGTCGATACTTTGATAGTGATACCTAACGACAGGCTTCGTGATATAATAGATAAATCTACGCCGATGCAAGATGCTTTTAAAGAAGTAGATAACATATTGCATAGGGGAGTTCAATCAATAAGCGATTTGATCGCTGTTACTGGTCTCGTAAACTTGGATTTTGCCGATGTTAAAGCTGTCATGGAAAACCGTGGTAATGCTCTTATCGGTATTGGTTTGGGCGTTGGAGAAAACCGTGCGATCGAGGCTGCTAAACATGCGGTTTCAAGCCCACTTTTGGAGACAAGCATAGAGGGGGCAACAGATGCTATCATCAACATAACAGGAGGAAAGTCTCTGACTTTGTTCGAAGCTGAGGATGCGGCCGAAGTCGTTAGAGAAGCAGCAAATACAGATATTAACACTATCTTCGGTGCAGTCATTAACGAAAACTTGAACGACGAAGTCATTGTTACCGTAATTGCAACAGGATTCGATGATGAAGCTATAAGTGATACTGGAGATTACATTCCAAAAGAAGAAAGAAAAACAGAGAAAGAGGATTACGATTTACCCCCATTCTTGAGAGATAGAGATTATTAAGTAGCTTAGGCTACTTTTTCTTATTTGACTTAGATTTAGCATTGTGATATTCTTATTAAGGTAAAG
>CAZLNI010000166.1:0-1816 GCA_964560995.1 uncultured Muribaculaceae bacterium | reverse complement strand
ATTTTCTAGCCCCAAACTTTTTATAGGCCAAGTAGACGGCATCTGCTCCGTATTGGACGGCATATTTAAGCATTTCAATATTGCCCGCGGGACTTAACAGTTCGCACTTCTTCATTTTGTCAACTCCTTAATAAAGTTATCATATTAATATAAAAAGGCATCTTATTCGGATGCACTTTGACTTATTATATATAATTTGTCTTCGAGACGTGCAAGAGTTATTTTAGCGCTTGTATCGTAGCCCAAGTCTTTAACATAGGTCCAATTTAGGGTGCACTCATAGCCATCGTAGTTTTGTTCGCCTACTTTGACAGTAGTCTTATTAGCTTCCGAAGATGTGATGTCTGCAACCTCTGGCAATTCTTGATTTCTCTTGCCGTATGAATTGTCTTCCAAATATTTATAAATGGTGTCTCGAACTTTTAATTCAAATTGCTCTTTGGTACTTTCTTGGACGAAACTCGCCCCGCCTATGTCATATTGGTTGATTTTATTATTGATAGTGTATAAATCGATTATATATAATTCGCTTAATAGTTTTGCGTATTCATTAAAGTCTATTGTTTCTTTTGACAGTTCTTCGTTGAGTTTTTCAAATGTTTCTTTATAAAGCTTTGTATCGCGATCTTCTAAGGCATAGCCGTACCCAGGTATGTTAGATAACTCGACGATTTCTTGTTCTTTCTCTTCATTAGCTGGCGAATTGAGTTTTGTTATTACCAATACTATTAGAGTTACCGATAGTATTGCTATGATTACCCCCAAAATGATTAAAGTCGTTCGACGTTTCACTTTTGTATTTTGTCTCCTTCCGTTTCGATAAGGTTATAGATTATGATATCGTTGGATATTTGTAAGAGTTTTTCGACGTAGGTTTTGGCATCTTCAATATAGTTTTCGTCTACTATTATTCCCTCTTTTAAAAGCTTATACTCGCCTTTTGAGTTGTTATAATACATTTTATCGGATAAGAAAGAGCCGTTTGGAAAAGCGATGATGTTGTCGTCTTTAATAGAGAAGATGTCGTGTCCTAGTGCATAATCACTTTTGAATCCGAACATGTTTCCCAAAGTCGGCATGAGGTCTATCATCCCCATATAATAGTCGACTTTACCTCGTACTTTTTTATCTTTGGTCCAGATTATCAGTGGCGTTTTTCTATTCAATTCGTTAGCATAATAGTCATAGTCTACATAGCCTTCTTCCCCTTCTTCTAAGAGCCTACCCTTTACTGGGTCGTAATTATAAAGGTAGGCGTACTCTTGGCTGTTAAGTTTAGCGTCGTGGTCGCCATAGAAGACGAGTACAGTATCGTTAAATAAGTTGTTCGCATATAAGTAGTTAATGAACTCGCCTAAACATTTATCGGCATAGTGAACACCTCTAATGTAATCCCCTATCTTCGTGCCTTGTAAGTAATTATCTTCAACTGTCTCCACTAAACCTGTCTTTTCGTTTACTCTAGAAACAGTTTTAGTTAGTTTAAATTCGCCATAAAGGTCTTGTCCATCCCATGGCGTATGGTTGGTAAGAGTAATGATGGTTCCCATATATTTGTCGTGGTTTTCTTCGACATCTTTAAGAATAGGTATCATCTGCTCGAAGAAGGCGTGGTCAGATATACCTAACCCAATCCAGTTATCATCGTTTACTTCAAAAGAGTCTTTAGCGTAGAATTTATCGTATCCTAAGCTCTTGTGCATTTCGTGGCGGTTCCACATCGTGCTGTTATTGCCGTGCATACTGAAAGCATAGTAACCTTTTTGTTTTAGCAGCTTTTCTAGGGATAGATAGTTTCTATCGTAATAGTTTACGA
>CAZLNI010000165.1:0-1822 GCA_964560995.1 uncultured Muribaculaceae bacterium | reverse complement strand
AATAGAGTTATAGGAGGGACTAAAGAATGGCAATCAAAAAGTATAAACCTACCACAAACGGTAGACGTGGAATGTCAACGCTTCTAAACGAAGAAATTACGACTAGTACTCCAGAAAAATCTCTACTTGTCTCTAAAAGTAAGACTGGTGGACGTAATAACTTAGGTAGAACTACTGTCAACCACATCGGTGGCGGTGCTAAAAAGAAGTATCGTATAATCGATTTCAAGAGAAACAAACACGACATTCCGGCACGCGTAGCTACTATCGAGTACGACCCAAACAGAAGTGCAAATATAGCATTGCTTATATATAAAGATGGTGAAAAGAGATACATCTTGGCACCAAAAGATTTGAAAGTTGGCACAATCGTCACGAGTGGCGAGAATGCCGACATAAAAGTTGGTAATGCTTTACCACTTCAAAATATTCCAGTAGGTACAGTCGTCCATAACGTAGAACTCAAACCTGGTAAAGGCGGAGAGCTCGCAAGAAGTGCTGGAACGAGCGCACAAATCATGGGTAGAGAAGGTAAATACGTTTTACTTCGTCTACAAAGTGGCGAGATGCGTAAAGTTTTAGGTACTTGTATGGCTACAGTCGGCGTCGTCGGAAACGAAGACTACGAACTAGTAAACATCGGTAAAGCAGGACGTACTAGACACATGGGCGTAAGACCAACGAACAGAGGTTCTGTAATGAACCCTAACGACCATCCACATGGTGGTGGTGAAGGACGTGCTCCAGTAGGACGTAAAGCACCAATGACACCTTGGGGTAAACCAGCACTTGGTCTTAAGACTCGCAAAAATAAGAAAGCATCTGACAAGTTAATCGTCAGTAGAAGGAAGAAATAGGTGAATAGATAATGGCAAGAAGTTTAAAAAAAGGACCTTACGTAGCTAAACATCTTATGAAAAAGGTAGAGGCTGCTAAAAATAGTCCTAAAAAAGAAGTTATTAAGACTTGGTCTCGTCGTTCAACTATTTTCCCAGAATTTGTGGGATTAACATTCGCAGTACATAACGGCAAAGATTTCATACCTGTCTATGTCACTGAGGATATGGTCGGTCACAAATTAGGTGAGTTTGCGTTAACTCGTAAGTTCACTGGACACGGCGGAAATAAATAGGAGGGATAGACAATGGAAGCATACGCAATACATAAAGGTGCTATAGTTGCTCCAAGAAAAGCTAGAATGACGATCGACCTCATTAGAGGTAAGAGCGTTCAAGAGGCTAGAGCAATTTTGGCAAATACTAATACAAAGTCTAGTAGACTCATCGTCAAAGTCCTTAATTCAGCAGTAGCGAACGCTACAAACAACATGGGATTAGACGAAGGAGCACTTGTAGTTTCTGAATGTTATATCAATCCAGGACAAACTATTAAGAGAATTAAATTCGGAAGTCGTTCTCGCGTCAACAGACACGATCACAGAACGAGCCATATCGTAGTAAAAGTATCAGATGGCAAAAAAGCTGAAACTGTAAAGGAGGCAAAATAATGGGACAAAAAGTCAATCCTAATGGATTTAGATTAGGCGTCAATAAAGACTGGAAAAGTAAATGGTATTCTAGTAAGAACGATTTTGCTGACAAATTATTAAACGATATAAAGATTCGTGAGTATCTTTTCAAGAAGCTTAAAGATGCCGCTGTTTCAAACATCGTCATCGAAAGAGATGCGAAGAGAACAAACGTCAAGATTTCTACAGCGAGACCTGGTGTAATCATCGGACAAGGCGGAAAAGAAATCGAAGTACTTCGCAACGAACTCAAGAAGTTGACTAAAGAAGAGATTTACGTTCAAATCGTCGAAG
>CAZLNI010000164.1:0-1885 GCA_964560995.1 uncultured Muribaculaceae bacterium | reverse complement strand
AAGCCAAAGAAATAGGGAAAGACTCTTATAATAAAAACAGATAGGTCAAGTAAATCAATCAAAAATATGATAAGCTTAATTTAGGAGAGTGAAAAATATGAGAGTTGAAGACAAAATCAAAAGAATAACACCAAATACTTTGATATGTGGAATAGACATAGGAAAAACAAAGTGCTGTGCCAGATTCTGTGATTTTAGAGGAATGGAGGTATATCATAAAGTATGGTTTGATAGAACAGAGAATTTAGATACGATTGGATGTCAAATAACTGCTGCGATGGCAAAAGAAAATAAAAGTGATGTCATAATTGCATTTGAACCAACAGGACACTATTGGTTAAATGTGGATAAATACTTTAGAGACTTAAACAGAGAAACAGTGTTAATGCCAACATATACAGTAAAACAGTCAAAAGAACAGTATGATCAAAATCCAACTAAAAGTGATCCTAAAGATTCATTATTAATAGCAAGATTGACTGCAGAAGGTAAATATGTAAAACCAATCGAGAGAGACGAGATATTCCAAGAAATTTACTCAGGCTATAATATATATGATGATCTTCAAAAAGAAATAAGTAGAGTAAAAAATAAAATACATGTTTGGAATGATAAATATTTTCCAGAGTTAGAACATGTATATAAAGTTAAGTCTGTAGGGATTAAGCCTATCTATGAAAATAAATTGTTACCAGGTGAAATAGCAGATATGGAGCTAGAAGAATTTAAAGAAATAATGACTAAGACTAACAAAAGAGCTTGTAAAGCAGATATTAAAAAAGTATGGGAATTAAGTAAAAGAACTAGTGGTATAAAAGCAGACAATTTTACAAAGATTGAAATTGAAAAACTATATACAAGATATCAAGAACTATTAAAAGAATTAAAAGAAATAAAAAGTAAACTAGTAGAATTAGCAAGTCAAATAGACTATGTAGAAAAAGTAGTAGAGATATCGGGTATAGATTATATAAGTGTTGTAGGGATAATTGCAGAAACAGGAGATTTAAAGAATTATAATCATGCAAAGCAGGTGCTTAAAATGAGTGGTTTAAGTCTTAAAGAAAGTTCAAGTGGTCAAAAAAAAGGAAAGAAACATATTTCTAAAAGAGGCCGTGCTAAATTAAGACGTAACTTAAAACAAATGGGCATCAGTCTAGTAAGAAATAATGAATTCTTTCTGCAATTGCACACTTATTATATCACACAAAGACAAAATCCCCTAACAAAACTTGTGTCAATAAATGCAATAATAAGAAAATTTGTATACATCCTTATGGCAATAGTAAAAAATGGAGAATCCTTTGATAAGGAGAAAGCTATAAGAGAAAGTTGTATATTTAGTTAAGAGTATCCCTAAAGTCTAGTTTGGTGTACTAAGATAATTATACGCCCTCGCCGGGCAGGCATTACTTTTTTGTAAAAAAGTAATCAAAAAACTTTTATATAATTGTTTTAGTTCACTAAACTAGAGATAGGTTAGTGGGTGTTTGAAAGTGGAATTTGGTAAGTACCTCCATAGGACAAAGATCTAGTGGGAAAGAATGACCAAGGCCAGTTTCATATAATGCTGTATTAAAGAGTTTTAGTAGATATCAAAGATTATCAATACAGAATGAAATGAGAGGATTAGCATATATGAAAACACAGTTGGCTAATAGTCCACTTAATAAAAATTTTAGTAGATTAATAGTAAACCGAACAAATTACTGTAATGTTGGGTGTTTTCATTGCACTCTAAAATTCGAAAATTTTAAAGCAAAATTGGAGTAAACCAATTCAAATATCAAAATTAACCAAAAAACTTATAAAGTTTAGTGGGATTTTACTTGACTTTATTATGAGAGGAAGTAAAGAAGTGAAAGAATTTATAGAAAAACTAAAG
>CAZLNI010000163.1:0-1910 GCA_964560995.1 uncultured Muribaculaceae bacterium | reverse complement strand
GTTTGGTTACCAAGATTACAAAAAGATGAAAAAATAGAAAACTTGGAAAAAACACTAGAGACGATGGCAGTCGACTATTACGAAAACGAATTTAAGAAATTGATGCCGAATTTTTTAAAGACTAATGGTTATTTAAAAATCACTTTAGATTATCTCAAAGGAATAGATAAAGATGTGAAAATCTTCGAGGATAACAAGTGTGATTACAATAACACATATGTCGACATAGTAAAAGACGGCGAAGAAAACTATAAAACAGAAGTATATTTAAAGTGTGAATATTAATATTTAATTAAAGAGAGTGTCTGACGGCACTTTTTTGATGACTTTTCTTCATGAGAGGTTGCGGCAGGCGTGTAGTTATAATATAATATTTGTGATATGGATGTGATTCTAATGAGCGAGAAGAAGTGGTTTAAATTAGACAATGCGGCAAAAATAATGCCGTCGATGACGAATAGCCTAAATACGAACGTCTTTAGAATAACATGTACTTTAAAAGAGGAAATAGATCCAACAACATTGGAATTGGCCTTAGAAGAAGCTGAAAACGAATTTCCTTTGTTTTTATGTACGATGAAATCGGGAATTTTTTGGCATTATTTAGAGACTCTAGATAAGCGGTCAAAAGTAGAAAAAGAAAAAAACGTTCCATGTGCAAAGATGGAAGACGAACATTTGTTTAGGTTAACTTATTATAAGAAGAGGATAAATTTGGAAGTATATCACGTTTTAACTGACGGAACGGGAGCACTCGAGTTTTTAAAATATATCGTCGCCGTCTATTTGGATTATAAATATAAATTGAATTCTCATGATGATTTAAATAAAGCGAGTGAATTTTTAAAGGAAAGTGACAGTTTTGCTAAATTTAATAGCACGCGCAAAAGAATTAAAATAAGTAAGAACAAAAGAGCTTATAAAATCAAACTTCAAAGGAAGGACGACAGCGTCCTAGACGTCATAGAAGTGCATATGAGTACTTCTAAATTAAAAGAAATCGCCCATAAATATGATACGACAGTGACGATTTATTTGACAGCTATATACATCCTCTCCATTATAGAAAACGCTAAAGTGCGCGATTTAAGATTGCCTATAGGCATTACGATTCCTACCGATTTGAGGCACTTTTTCTCATCCGAAACGACACGCAATTTTTTCTATGCTGTTGGCATACAATATCGGCATGAAGAGGGTGAGACGATTAGATGTGTCGTCGAATATCTAAAAGAAAAGTTTTCAAAAGAATTTTCAAAAGAGAATATTCAGAGTTTAATGGATTCTTACATGGTAATAGAGAAAATATTGCTCATAAAGCTCGTTCCAACGGCACTTAAGGATTTTATATTGGGCGTCATAACAGGTCCCAGGAGCACGGAGACGACAGCACTTTCCAATTTAGGAGTCGTTAAAGTACCTTCTCAGTATGACGAATATATAGATTCTTTTTCGGGCTATATGACTTCGGATGGTCTACATTTAACGGCGATGAGCTATAACGATACGACAGTTTTGGGATTCAGTACCCACTTCGTCACTAACGAAATAGAGCGCAGTATGATTAAAAAATTACAAGATGAGGGAATTGGGAAAATAAAAGTCATAAGTAATAAAGGAGGAGTAAAGAAATGAAGGTTTGTAAAAAGTGTGACGTCGAAGTCGATACGATAGGTGAGTTCTGTCCTCTTTGTAATTCTTTTATAGGACAAAATAGAGACTCCAGTTATCCCGTGATAAAGACGACTTCTGTTTGGAATTTTGTCAAGAGATTAATGCTTTTGGTCATAGTGGCAATATCTTCAATCGTCGCGTTACTCAATTATACTTTGACATCCAATACTTCATGGAGTTTATTCGTCATCGTGGGACTGGTATCGATGTATGCCATATTCTTAGGTGTAATGAAG
>CAZLNI010000162.1:0-1921 GCA_964560995.1 uncultured Muribaculaceae bacterium | reverse complement strand
GCTTGACGCTGCATGTTAGAACCCATGAGGGCACGTTTCGCGTCATCGTGATCTAAGAACGGAATCAAACTCGTCGTTAGTGAAACGATTTGGCTAGGTGAAACGTCCATATAATTGACTTTTGAAGGTTCAACTAAAACGTCATCACCGTTGATTCTCGCGACGACTTCTTTGCTACAGAGTTCATTTTTCTCGTTAACAGGAGAAGTTGCTTGAGTGATATAGTAATCTGCTTCCTCATCGGCAGTCAAGTACTCTATTTCGTCAGTGACTTTACCGTCGATAACTTTTCTATATGGGCTCATGATGAAGCCATATTCGTTTATTTTAGCGTAACTTGCAAGAGACGCAATAAGTCCGATGTTAGGTCCTTCTGGCGATTCGATTGGGCAAATACGTCCATAATGACTTGGGTTTACGTCACGAACTTCCATTCCCGCTCTGTCGCGAGATAATCCGCCAGGTCCAAGGCTCGATAGACGTCTCTTATCCGTTAATTCGGCAATCGGATTGATTTGGTCCATGAACTTAGAAAGTTGTGATGAACCGAAGAATTCCTTCAATGCTGCCGTGACTGGACGAATGTTAATCAAAGATTTAGGTGTAACTTGGTCTAACTCCTGTGTAGTCATACGCTCTCTTATGACTCTCTCCATGCGGGTCATACCTACTCTAAATTGGTTTTCGACGAGTTCACCTACTTGTCTTACACGTCTGTTACCTAAATGGTCGATTTCATCTGTCGTTCCAATAGAACCTAAAAGATTTAGATAGTAACTTACTGCACCATAGACATCTGATATAGTAAGTCTCTTTTCATCGATAGACTGGTCGTTACCGATGATTCTAACAGTCTTTTCTTCGTCGTTTTTGTCGTATACTGTTACTATTTGTACGACGTTATATTTATCAAGTTCTTCGTTGATGGTTACTTCTTTTTGACCGTAACCAGCTTGGAAAATAGGCTTCAATTTGTTTTGTACTTCTTTAGTAACTAACGTTCCTTTTTCGACGACGACTTTACCCTTTTCGTCTTTGATATCTTCAGCTAATTTGCAACCCAAAAGTCTATCTACGACGTTCAACTTTTTATTATATTTATAACGTCCAACTTTTGCTAGGTCGTAGCGGAATCTATCGAAGAACTGAGTTGCTAACTGGTTTTTAGCACTTTCTAAAGTTGCAGGCTCGCCTGGTCTTAACTTTTCATAAATTTCGATTAGAGCTTCATCAGTATTCTTAGTAGAATCCTTTTCAAAAGTATTCTCTATAAATTGGTTTTGTCCAAATAAACTGACTATGTCTTCGTCATTTGAAAGTCCTAAAGCTCGTAAGAAAGTTGTCAATGGAACTTTACGAGTACGATCTATCCTTATATAGAGGACGTCCCTCGCGTCTTGTTCGAACTCCAACCAAGTTCCCTTATTAGGAATCACTTGTCCAGATATAACTGGTCTACCATTTTTGTCTATTTCACGACTAAAATAGATAGATGGACTGCGGACTAATTGAGACTGAATGACACGTTCTACACCGTTGATGATGAACGTTCCAGACTCCGTCATAAGAGGGAAATCTCCTAAGAATATTTCCTGTTCCTTAACTTCTCCTGTCTCATTTAAGAACACGCGCGCTTGCACTTTTAAAGGAGCACTGAAAGTTACAGCCCTCTCCTTCGTTTCTTTTACAGAATATCTAGGTTCGTCGAAAAAATAATCTCCAAACTCTAGTGAGATGTTTCCTGTAAATGATTCAACTGGAAATAAGTCTTCGAATGTCTCTTTGATACCAGTAGTCAAAAATTCTTCGTAAGATTTTTTCTGTACTTCCAATAAGTTTGATAGTTCTAAGTTGTTTTTTGTTTTTGAGAAATTGACTCTTTCTCTATGGTCTCCAAATTTTGTTTTTTTGTATGCCACTT
>CAZLNI010000161.1:0-1927 GCA_964560995.1 uncultured Muribaculaceae bacterium | reverse complement strand
GTTATGTAATCGACGAATGTGAGGATTACGCCGAGTCCTATAGGCACGACGATGCCTATTATTTTTTGAATGGTACTGATTATGCCATTGTATTTTTGCCTATCGGTGTTACTTACCTTTTCAGAATCTAGGATATTCTTAGGAAAATAGTAGAAACCATCTGCCATACCTTTTATTATGCCGACTGAAATTATGTGGTTTACCAAATCCTCTTTTAAAAGCATTATTGCACTTACGTAGATAGCTTGTAAAGCGATGCCGATTCTAAAATAAGGTATTTTTTGATTGTTTTTCATTGCTTTTCTAATTATAAAGAACCCGATACCGGTAAAGAGATAAACTAATATATAGTATTTTGCTAAGGGTAAAACTTCATAATTGGCTACTTGAAAAAAGTAAAGTACAAAAAAGGTATCAAAATATACCGCTATAATCTTTTTTAAGACAGTTATAATAAATAGACTATTTCTCTCCTTCATAAAACTACTCACCTACTATAAACATAAGTATATTAAAGATTCTACGCCTTTGTCAATCTTCTTAAAGGTTCTTTATGTCAAGTGAGTTATTATTTCTTTTTTTTAAATAATATAGTAAAATATATGTAGAAGGTATGTGTTAAAGATGAGTAGAAGTAAAAAAATATTTATGTCGTTTTTCGTATTGTTAGGGTTTATGGTTCCTCTAACAGTAAAAGCTGATGTCGAAATAACGAGTGTCACTATAGATGCTCCTCAAAGAGTCTCCTATAAGCAGAATGTTCCTGTGGCTTTTAACATCCGCTTCAAAGGATTAGACCCAAAAGCTACCACGGGAAAAGGTATATATAAAATTGCCTTCGAGTTCACCGCTCCAGCCAACATCGTTTCCATCGGTAAGAAAGCAGATAACGAATGGGAAACCGAGGTGTATTCTGTAAAAGGTACTTCGAATACCTATCTCGTCACGAGCACGACGAGTGAGCTCACACCCAACCTTTGTAGTGATAAATTCTTAGGGTGTGGAGATTATAAAGTAAATTTAAATTTTTACATTAAGGAACGTTATGCGTCTTTTGCTGAAATAGAATTTAAGGAAGCAGCTGTATCTTTAAGTCCAATCGAATCTGATGAAGTATTACAAGAAAACCTTTCCATCATCGAATATAATAACAGTGTCAAAAAAACCATATCGATAAGCGAAATTATCATCGATGTCGACTCTAATTCTTCCAATCTGACTATCGAAGAACTACCTTCGACAAATATAGAAGATGCAATTAAAAAAGACACTGAAGTGACGAACAAAACTCCTATTCAAACACCTACTAAACCGACTACTCCTTCAGCTGTTACTCCTGTCATAACTGAAAACGTCGATTTGAAAAGTTTACACATAAAGGATTATCCTTTTGACTTTTATAAAGATAAAGAAAACTACAAGATTTTAATCGAAAAAGATGTAAACTCAGTCGAGGTTGAGGCTATCGCAGAGGATGAGAAAGCAAAAGTAGAAATAATTGGAGCGGGTGATTTAAAGGCAAACGATTATAAAATTAAGGTGCAAGTATCTTCTGGAGAAAATAAAAAGATTTATATTATAGAAGCTTTACAGGATTCAAAGAAACGTGACGAAGAAAAGATTACTCTCTTTAATCGACAAATAAACAAAAAGTACGTCGTATATGGTATAATTGCTTTCGGCATTATTATAGTATGTATTCTATTAAAAGTAATCTATTCTGTCTCAAAAAAGAAATTTGAAAATAGAAAAATAAATAAAGCTTTGAAAGAAATCGGCAAAAAAAAATAAATTTTTAATTTAAAGTTAATTTTAGAATCAAAAGTGGAAAAGTTTATAAAGTCAATATAGAAGTAGATTTCCAAACTAGCACATTCATTTTATAATAAAACCGGAATAAAAAAGGAAGTGAAAAAAGGCACTTAAA
>CAZLNI010000160.1:929-1937 GCA_964560995.1 uncultured Muribaculaceae bacterium | reverse complement strand
ATAATATATTCTCTCATGAAGTAAATTAGTCGCGGGATATGACATATAATTTATTAGGTGAACATAAATGAATTTTGGGTTAACAAATGGTACTTCGGGTCTATCTTTGATGAGAATACTCGGCAGTCTTTCAAAAACGATGGGTATAGTCAAACAATTCGCTCCTCTATATAAGGAGGTTAAGCCTCTTCTATCGAAGGCTCCAGCATTTTTTCAAAGGTTGAATTCGATTAGAAATTCTGCTTACAACATGCGCGAGTTAGGAACTGCGATGTCAAAAAACTTCGATGATTCCTCTAATCAGAAACCGGAAGTATCTTCCAATTCTCCTATCTTTTTTCAGTAATTTTCAAAAACCCTATGAAAATTTAATTTGGTCTTTATTGGACGTTACGGATACTATTTTTCTGTTATATTTTTAGTGTTTAAACAAAAAGTAGTTTTTGTGAATTCACAAGACTTAAGTAAAGTTAAAAAAGGAAGGAAGATTTAAGATTTATGGAAAGTACAATTAAGTGGTTTAACAATGAAAAAGGCTATGGGTTTATCGATAATGGAACCGAAGAGGATATCTTCGTTCATTATACTGAAATAAACATGGACGGATATAAAACTTTGAAGGAAGGCGAACGAGTTAGGTTCGATTTGGTACATACCGCAAAGGGATTACAAGCTCACAATGTGACTGAAATTTCGTCTGTAAACTGTTAACTTAAAAGCACCATAGAGGTATTCTGTGGTGCTTTATTATTCTTCTATTTCAGATTCGTATAGTTTCTTATAGACTTCGTTAGTTTTCAAAAGTGTCGCATGTTTTCCTGCTCCAACTAATTTTCCTTTATCTATGATGTTTATGACATCTGCATCTTTAATCGTCGAAAGTCTATGGGCAACGATTATGATGGTGTGACTATCGACTAAATCGTCGATAGTCTTTTTTATGTACATTTGTGATTCGTTGTCGAGAGCGCTCGTCGCTTCGTCAAAGAGAATTATTTTTGTGTTAAG
>CAZLNI010000160.1:0-919 GCA_964560995.1 uncultured Muribaculaceae bacterium | reverse complement strand
TGCGAGCCTCTGTTTTTGCCCACCGGAGAGATTCACTCCGCCCTCGCCTATGATCGTGTCATATTTGTTCGGAAGATTCATAACGTAATCATCTATATAGGCACGGCGGCAAACTTCACGAACTTCATCTAAAGTTATATTTTCTTTTACCATTTTGAAGTTGTCGAATATAGACATGTTAAATAGGAATGGACTTTGTCTTATGATCGAAATATTCTCACGAAGAACTTCTTCTTTTAAGTCTTTTATGTTTATGCCGTCGATGAGAATTTCTCCATGCGTTGCATCGAAATATCTCAAAAGCAAGTTGAAAATTGTCGATTTTCCGTTTCCGCTTCGACCGACAATGGCAATTTTTTTATGCGGTTCTATCTTCAAAGAGAGATCATTTAAGGTGTTGTTCTCGTCGTCTGTATATTTGAAAGACACGTTTTTAAACTCTATTGCACCGATCGTCTCTTTGAGTTCTATGTCGCCGAATTTTTCACTTTCGTAAAGTTTATTGTTCAATATTTCATCTATCCTCTTTAGAGATACGGCTACTTTGTTAAAATTGACTCCGAAATCGCTTATGGACTCGACAACATCGTCGATTCTCCAGATGTAGGATTCGATTATTATAAACATGCTGTAAGAGAGTTTCCCTTGTAATAGAAGATATCCACTGGTCGCTAGGATGATGAACTGTAAAATGAAGTAAGTGAGGTTATTTAGACTAAAATACGCTATTTCGTAGTTTCTTATCTTTATGGTATTCTTGTAGAGCTCATCTAGAATATTCGAAATAGTTACTTCTATTTTTCTTTTGATTCCTAACGATTTTATCTCGCGAATTCCGGTGATGTTCTCGGTTTCCTGTTTTACGGTTTTGTCGGTGTCTTCTTTTTGTTTGTCTTGATTCTTTTTGTTTTTTGGAAAG
>CAZLNI010000159.1:0-1952 GCA_964560995.1 uncultured Muribaculaceae bacterium | reverse complement strand
GGTGACCATTTATGCTTAGTGTAAAAGAATATGCTACAGAAATGGGAATAACAGTTCAAGAAGTACTAAAAAAATGTGCGTTCTTAGGAATTAATGCTAATAATGCAACTGATATCTTAGATGAGGATGCCGTCATTATGCTCGACAATGCGATAGATATTTTAGATGCCGTAGAGGAAGAACAAGTCGAATATAACTCGGATGAGGAAGAAGAATCTATCGTCATCGAAAATGAAAAGAAAGACACGCGTCGTGGAAATCATGAGAAATCTAAAAAAGGTGGTACAAGCGAAGCAAAGGCCAATTATGCTAAAAAGCGTAAAGAGATGTACAAACACAAAGAGAAATTGCAATCTAATGCTAATACTGACGACAACATCGTCCTATATAAAGATGCGATGACCGTCGGCGAACTTGCCACTGCTCTTAAAGTAAGTGGAAGCGAAATAATCGTTAAGCTCATGTCTATGGGTCTTATGATTTCACTGAATCAAAGCCTTGATTTTGAAAATGCTGAAATTATAGCCTTAGAATACGGCAAAACATTAAAGAAAGAGAGCACCCAAGATGTCTCTAACTTCGAAGAATTGGAGATAATAGACAACGAAGAAGATTTAAGTCCTCGTCCACCAGTCGTCACCATCATGGGGCACGTCGATCATGGGAAGACAACTCTACTTGACTACATTAGAAATTCTCACGTCGTCGACAAAGAATTTGGTGGTATTACCCAACACATCGGAGCTTACCAAATAACTTATGATGAAAAAAAGATAACTTTCATCGACACTCCAGGACATGCTGCTTTCACAGAAATGCGCGCTCGTGGTGCATCCATCACCGATATAGTCATCATCATAGTAGCGGCTGACGATGGAGTCATGCCTCAAACTGAAGAAGCCATCGATCACGCTTTAAGTGCAAATGTGCCGATAATTGTCGCCGTTAATAAGATAGATAAACCCGAAGCAAACGTCGAACGCATCTATACCGAAATGGCTGCCCACAACATAACACCCGAATCTTGGGGTGGAACGATACCTTTTGTCAACATAAGTGCCAAAACGGGTGAGAACGTCGAAGAGATTTTAAAGACTATCTTAGCTATTTCTGAAATCGAGGAATATAAAGCTAACCCTAACCGCTACGCGAACGGTACAGTAATCGAATCACGCATCGATAAAGCAAGTGGAGGAGTTTCTAGCCTGCTCATCCAAAATGGTACTCTCCGCCTAGGAGACCCAATCGTCGTAGGTACTGCCTTCGGTAAAGTTCGTACCATCAAAAACGATTTAGGACAACCCGTTGTCGAAGCGGGACCTTCTACACCAGTCGAAATCACTGGACTTAACGGCAATCCTAGTGCAGGCGATAAATTCATGGCTTTCGAATCCGAACGCCAAGCTAAAGATGTCGCGGCCAAAAGAGCTTTACATAAAGAGTCTAAGTATAAAACGGATGTCGTCTCTTTTGAAGATTTGTTCAGTCAAATCAAATCTGGCGTCAAAGAAATCAACGTCATCCTAAAAGCAGACGTTCGCGGTTCTGAAGAAGCAGTAAGAAATGCCTTACTCAAAATCGATGTCGAAGGTGTCAAAGTAAAAGTCATTAGAAGTGGTATAGGAGCCATTACAGAATCCGACATCGTCTTAGCAAACGCATCTAATGCCTTAGTTATCGGATTCAATGTCGTCGCTTCGAATTCTACGAAAGAAGCAGCTAAAGAATATAATGTCGAGACGAGACTTTACACTATCATCTATAAACTCGTCGAAGATATGGAAGCCGCTATGAAAGGCATGCTAGACCCAGAATATGAAGAAAAGACTACGGGCAGTGCCGAAGTTAGACAGCTTTTCAAATTCTCAAAAGTCGGAACGATCGCCGGAGTAAAGGTTTTAAAAGATACGATTAAAAACGGATCTAAAGTTCGCATCATAAGAGATGGTACT
>CAZLNI010000158.1:0-1971 GCA_964560995.1 uncultured Muribaculaceae bacterium | reverse complement strand
AAATTACTAAAGTCTTTAATGAAAGTAGAGTTTTATATTTTAAAAGTGGGCTTTTTATATTTATAGTTGGCATATTGATTTCTTTTGTACTACCATTTTTTATTAAGAACAATTCTGTTTCTACGTATTATATAATTGCTATAATGGCTATGTATGCCGTAGATTTCTTAGCGGACTATCTATATGGATTACCTTATAGAAATCTGTTAATCGTTAACGAGAAAATATATTTGATAAACATCGTAAAAACTTCCCAACAAATATTTTTTAAAATTCTCGAATTGATATTAATTCTCAACCACGTAAATCTTCTACTAATTATCTTGTTAAGTGTGATTGCTAACTTAGTAGGTTCTTATTTCTTAATAAGAATAACAAAAAAGAATTATCCGTTTTTATCAAAGTATAAAGGCCGAGATAGGACTGTTACAAAGGAAGTAAAACATATCGTTATCAATAACGTTGCTGATATCGTCAACGAAAAAACCGATTCTATTATAATAGCAAATCAAATGGGATTGAAAGATACATCTATATATAGTATGTATAATCTCATAATAAACTATCTATATATGTTTATACTAAACTTTGTAACAGGAGTTAAAGGTTCTTTAGGTGCAATTTTGAACAATAGTAAAGTTTCAAAAGAAGAGAGTTTTAAAATTTTTAAACAATTCCTTCACGGCATAAACTATATTTCTGTGATATGTTTTATAACTTTCTGTGTATCTGCGAGTTCATTTATGTCTATATTTATAAATAGTGATTATGCTGTCAGTTTCAGCGTTGTGTTGCTCTTTGGAATAATACTATGGCAAAATTTGTTATTGAAAGCTCTACATGTAGTTGTCGAGGTTAAAGGTTATTTTCAAAAAATAAAATGGTTAGCTTTGATTCAAGCGATTACAAATATAGTTCTTTCTCTTATATTTATAAGATATTGGGGTTTAACTGGTGTCCTTTTGGCAACTTTCATAAGTAGCATAGTATTCTTGGTTCCTATTAAAGTAAAAGTGGCTTTTGGCGAATTCGAGAAAGGGTCGACGTATTTTTATATTATGGTTGGCATCTCCATTTTATTAAGCGCTGTATTGATTTATATAATAAATTTATTAAACATTTATAGCAACATATCTAATCTCTTTGTATGGTTTATAGTAACAGGGATCGTATTCATAATAGTATCAATGGTGATGTTTGGTTGTTTATATATCTTGTTTACAGACTTCAGAAGTGCGGTCTCAAGAGTTTTGAATACAAAGTTAGTATTCAAAATTAAGAGGTTTATACTTTCAAGAATTGCTTTTATAAACTATAGATTTAAAGTAAAAAACAAAGATATTTATGTTTATAGTATCGAAAAGACTATCGATGACATAAATCATAATCGTGCTTCTATTGTTCGCTATGGCGATGGGGAAATGGACATAATTAAAGGAAAAGATTTAAAATTTCAAAAGTATGATGCTGAATTGGCAAAAAGATTAGATGAGATTCTTAGTATATCTTCAAGTGGGGAGTATGAAAATTTTTACATTGCTATTCCAGAAATTTTTAATGGTCTCAATCAATTTACATATGATGAAAAGGAATTCTGGGCTATAAGTCTCTTGAAAACCTATGAGGATTGGCATAAGCATTGTAAGGGTAACTATTATAACGCTTTCCTTTCTAGACCTTATCTTCGTTATAAAAATAAAGATAATTGTGATAAGATTTTTACAAATATTAAAAAGATGTATGAGGGAAGAGAAGTTATATTGATAGAGGGAGAATTCTCCAGATTAGGAGTTGGGAACGATTTATTTGAAGGTGTTAAGGATTTAAAACGGATTCTGTGTCCAACAAAGAATGCCTTCTCTATGTATGATGAAATTCTTAAAATTGCACTCAAGCAACCTAAGAAAAAATTGATACTAATATCTTTAGGACCAACTGCTAAATTGTTGGCATATGACCTCTTTAAAGAAG
>CAZLNI010000157.1:0-2007 GCA_964560995.1 uncultured Muribaculaceae bacterium | reverse complement strand
AATTATCCGACTAGCCTTTCAAAATCTTTAGATATTACTTTAAAAAGCAACGATCTTTTGGGAGTTTCTTATATTAAAGCTATAAATGAACTAAATAGCAATATAGAGCCCGTATTAATCAAAAGAACAAACGAATATAACGATACTTCTCTAGACGAAAAAATCGTGAGTGCTTCGAACATAAGAGAAAAGATGAAACTTGGAAAAAACGTAGAAAAATACATACCCGGTTATCCTCTTACGTATATAAATAAAATTGATGTTAATAAGATGTTTGAACTGATAAGATATCGAATCGTTACCGAAGGACATCTAGAAAGGTACCTAGGCGTCGACGAAGGACTGGAGAATAAACTAAAAAAAGAAATAAACACTTCTACTTCGTTAGATGAGCTAATAGAAAAGATAAAATCTAAAAGGTACACGACCTCTCGTCTTAAAAGAATGCTTATACATATCCTTTTAGGAATCGAAAAAAGCTCCATGAAAGAACCTAAAGAAGTATATAAAATCCTAGGTTTCGATCCAATCGGAAGAGAATATTTGAAAAAACTGAAATCTCCTATTTTTCAATACAAACTTGATGATATAGGAGAAGAAATCGAAAAAAGAGCAGCTTTAATCTACTACGAACTGACACACGATGAAAGTGTAAAATTGGAGTTTTTAAATAAACCCATAATAAAAGAGAGCAACTAAAACTCTCTTTTAAAACTAATCTCTATCCGTATAAATCAAAATTAATCTCAATAGCTCTAGAATCGCTGACAGAACGCTCGCGACATACGTCATTGCCGCCGAAGTTAACACTTTTTTTCCTGCTTCCAATTCCCCTCTGTTTAAAAGTTCCATCTTTTCCACTTCTTCTAAAGCTCTACGCGAAGCATCAAATTCGACTGGAAGAGTCACCAATTGAAAAATCAAGATTACGACTTCCATCAAAATACCTAACCATATTACATTTATTAAACTGGCGATTACACCAATCAGAATAGCAAAGTAACCGACATACGAAGCGATGTTGACGAAAGGTACTAAGAAAGACCTTATCTTCATGAAAGTATAGCCGTCCTTGTCTTGGATCGCGTGTCCACACTCATGCGCAGCTACCGCAACAGAAGCGATAGATTCATTATGGAAAACTTCGCTAGAAAGCCTGATAACTTTTCTAGATGGATCATAATGGTCGGTCAAATTTCCTTTTGTCTCTACGACATATATATCTGATAGACCATTTTTATCTAAAATCATTCTGGCTGCTTCAGAACCGCTTATAGCTTTTTTATTGTTAACCTTCTTATATTTTGAATAAGTCGAGCTTATAAAGAACTGAGCTCCTAAAGTGATAACCAATGCTATCAATGTCAATCCGTAATAAATGATATAATCGTTCATAATTCTACTTCCTTTCTACTACCTTTGTCCCTGAAATTATATCGTGAAGCCCCCGTTTATCTTTTGAGAATGCGACTGTGATGGCGATTCCTAACATAATCACACTCGTAAGAGCATACATTATCGAATAAGACTGTGCAAACGCATCGTTACTTAAAATGAAACTAGCCACTAGATTCCAAATAGTAAATGGAATCTCATATAATATGCATACCCGCAATGCAAGTCGCCATACAGAAGCGCTATTACCATCTTTATCAACTATTTTTAATTTAACAAGTCTTTTTCCGACGGTTTCCCCATCGAAGAAATACACGAATACGACATAATATAGGAAAAGCAAAGTAATAGTTATGATGTCATCATAGATATTTAACTGACTAACTTTCTTAAAAGCATCTTTATAATAAACGTAGAATTCATCGAACTCTTTTTGAGCATCTTCGTCACTCATCTCTTTCATTCGCTCGGTGACTTCTTCTTGTTTAGTTTGATATTCTGTCTGCAAATCGACTATGTCGTCATAATTAGGATTAAGAGGAGTCATAGAAAGAGTCTGTGCAACAAACATAACTACGAATAAATCGAAAATATAAGCTATCAATCGCCTAA
>CAZLNI010000156.1:0-2117 GCA_964560995.1 uncultured Muribaculaceae bacterium | reverse complement strand
GACGTCATACTCCATTCTTCTCTAAGTATAGACCTCAGTTCTATTTCAGAACTACAGACGTTACTGGTATCATCGAATTACCAGACGGTGTTGAAATGGTTATGCCAGGCGACAACGTTGAGATGACAGTTGAACTTATCAGTCCAGTAGCACTTGAAAAAGGTACTAAGTTCTCAATCCGTGAAGGTGGTAGAACAGTTGGCGCTGGTTCAGTTTCTGAAATCATCGAATAATAAAATTAAAACTCACTTCGGTGGGTTTTTTTGTGTTTGGAATTGAAAAACATAGCATCTTATTATATAATTAAGATATAATAAGGCACAGTAAAAAATGCTACGAAGGGATTGAGAATAATGCAAAGAAAGCAAAATCGGTGGGCTTTTAGAAATAATTCTTCTAAAGCGAAGAAGATATTAATTGTAAGTTTGACCCTCTGTTTAACAGTAGGAATAGGCATTTGGGCAATCGATAAATATTTGAACCCAAATAAAAAATTAAACGACAAAACAATAGCGATGTATATTCAAAATGAAGAAGGAACGTATATAGAAAGCTCTGAAACACAATTCCCAACAGATGGGTATGTTTTAAACGTGGAAAAAAGTAGTTGTCGTAACGGAGGAACCATAACTCAAGATGCAAGTACTAAAAAGATTAGGTTAATTGCCTCTAAGACAGATACTTGTTTGTTGTATTTTGATAAACATAATCCAGTCGCTGACGCGTTAGCTAAGTTGGGTTTAACATCAAGAGGTACTTTAACCAATTTTGATGAAATAGCCCCAAAGCCAACTCAATATAAAGATGATGGTTTCATTGGAAGTCAAAACAATTATGATATGACCAATTATCGAAGAAAAAATTATACCTATGCGGATAGTTATACTTTTGATACAAATACAGGATTATATTCACTTACGAATCCTCAATTTTGTCAATATCTAGCAGGTGGCTGTTATACGTACTTGAGAGGTAAGTATATAGGCTCGCTATCTGGAAACACACCAGGTATAGAGACATCGAATAACTTAAAAACAATATATAAAGTAGGAACAGAGACAACAACGACAAGTTTGCCGTATATTGAGTCCTCAAAAACAATTTTGAGCTATGATTATAGTAAAGATGGAATATATGAGATGGAAGATGATTATGGAACAAGTTATTATTATAGAGGAGCAGTGGAGAATAACTATGTTAAATTTGGTAAAAATAAATCTGGACAAGATATGTTCTGGAGAATAATAAGAATCAATGGAGATGGAACATTACGCATAATCTATGATGGTACCAGCGCACATGCAAATGGGGAAAATAGTACAGATAGAGTAGCGTTGGCAGCTGTAGCATGGAATACAAATGTGGACGATGCCAAATATGTAGGCTACATGTATGGTGGAGTTAATGGAGAAGTGAGTACAAGCAAAGAACAAGCTCAAGCAAATGAAACATCTTCAAATATAAAAACACAGTTAGACACATGGTATAAAGAGAACATAGTAGATACAGGCTATGGAAACGCAGTAAGCGACGAGATATTCTGTAATGATAGAAGCTTTGCAAATGACAATACGGGACCAGGTTATGGAACGAGTACAACGTATTATGGAGCAAGAGGAAGAGTAGGAAACGGAGTAAGTAATCCTCAACCAAGTTTCAAGTGCTCAGAGAAGAATGATGCTTTTACCGTTAGAGACAAAACAAATGGAAACGGAGCATTAACATATCCAGTAGGCTTAATAACAGCAGATGAAATAACAACAAGCGGAGGAAGACTCTATCAATCAAATGGTTCAACAAATAATTATAAATATTATTTATATAAAGGAAAATGGTATTGGTCGCTCTCGCCTAGCAGTTATGATGGGTATGCTTATGGTTTAATTATGGATACCCATGGTGATTTGAGCAGTATGTATGGATCTGGTGGAGTCGTTCCAGTTATCAATCTGAGTGCTGAGTACGTAAATACGCTTATTGGTACGGGTACTACAACTGACCCTTATCGCTCAGCTTGAAGGATAGTAATTAAATTAGAATGGGGAGACCCATTTTTTTATGCGCTAAATTTCAAGTAGAAACCGGAAAAAAGTGAAAAAAGAAGAAAAAACGAGTAT
>CAZLNI010000155.1:0-2153 GCA_964560995.1 uncultured Muribaculaceae bacterium | reverse complement strand
TAATAATCTTTCGTATTAAACTTATCTATCTCCTCTTTAACTTCTTTAGAACAAGTCTCTGCTTCATCCAAAAGTTTATAATTTGGATTATAAGTCATATAATAAAAATGCTCATCGCGATAACTGATAGATTCGATATCCTGCCCTAAAAAATAATATGTTCCTTCTGCCATCGCAAAATACTCAGAATTATATTTTTCGTTAATTTTTAGAACAGTTGATCGTCCTAATTTATCGGTTCTATATTCGATAGATTCGATATCTTTCATATTCATACGAGCATTTACCTCATATTTTGGACATCCTATCTTTTCTATTTCGTAACTTTTTTCATCATTACTATCATTTTCTACGACGATATCTAAATAAAAATCTTCTCCTTCAAACTCATAAGTAATTTTAGTAACTTTGTTATCTATAAAATCGTCTAATTCTTCTTTCAAATTAGCAATATAAAATCCTTTTGAGTTCAACTCGTTATTCTTAGTCACAAAAGCTACGTCATTTTTGTTCATAATTTCTTTCGAGGCTGCATCGATCCTAGCGAAATATAGTCTCAAAGCAAATATACTACAACATATTGCAAATATGATGAGTATAACCAAAACGATGCGTTTATACTTCTCTTTCATATTCATGACCTCACTCGTAAATATTTTATCAAAACGTCTTTACTAAGTCTATACATAATAACAAAATAATATAATTATTAACTCAAAAATATTTGGATTTATTAGTTTTAAGTGTCAGTAGTATTAATATGCCTAGTTTTAATAATCAGTCTTTATTCTCGATATAGTTAAAGACTGCACATTTATTTTTATTGAACGGCATCGGTTTTGCTGAAATTAATTCGATTAAGTCATGCTCTAATAAATTTCCAATTTTAAACGGATTTTTATTATCTAAAATATCAGAGGCCCAAATACAAGAATATAGATTTCCTAAGTGGTCAACACCAAATTTTTCGTCAACCATATTACAACCCTTATTTTCATTTAAGATTGTTCTTAAAGAACAAGTAGCTTTAAACTTGCCTTTATAGTTATTTGACATCATTTTTTCTTTTAGCTTATTATAGAGTTTAACTTCATCAAATTTAACTAAATCATTAAGTGATAAGGAGCCAACAGGCATTAATCTAATTATCGAAATAGAATTGGGGTTTAATTCGAGTAAATCTTTAACCAACTCGTCAATTATATAGTCTTCTAAATTTTGCAATGGAATAAAAATATTTAATGCAACTCCTAAATTCTTAATTCTTTTCCCCTGCTCAAAGTTTTTGCAATTATACCTTTTATCTCTTTTATCCAATTCATTATACTTTATAGGAAAATCATAAGTTAAATCATAACTCTGAGATAAGTCTAAAATTTCCTCATCGTTGAATTTTTCGAGTGACAACCCTGTCGTTGAAATAGAAATGTTTTCCTTTCCAATAGTTTTGGATGCTTTTTTTATTAAATCGATATCATCTTTATTTGTAAGTGGGTCGCCACCAGAAAAATCTATACAAATGTTGCTTTTTCCAATACTAGTTATGGAATTTAATACTTTATTTTTATTTATCATTTTTCCTTCCCTCATATTTGCCGATGCCGCACATATCGAACATTTAAAAGGACATTTATTCGTTAAATTCCATACAAGTTTTAGTCTCAAAAGAAATCACCTTCTAAAAATATACTTAACTAGTCTGATAGTATTATATCATTTTTACTTAATATACTAAATCTTTTTAATTATTTATAACATTGTCATAATATTTTTAATCTTATCAAAAGGTAATTTGGTATACTTCTGTACTACTTCGGGAGTTAAGCCATCTTTTAACATATTGATAGCTGTTTCTTCTTTACCTTGATTTAAGCCCTGCTCTAAGCCTTCTGTTAATCCGAGTTCTTTGCCTTCTTGTAGTCCAATCTCTTTTCCTTCTTCACGGCCTTGACCTATGAAGGAATCTATCAAGTCGTCATCTTTGGAATAGCTTTTCATCATTCTCTTACTTCTCTTTAGTTTTTTTAGTTTTTCTATAAATTCTTTCACTTCTATACTTCCTTTCCCTATTTCTTTGGCTTCTCTTTCACTCGGTGTAAACATCGCGAGTATTGTTCTCTCACCTTCGGTTAGATTTTGCCCTTCTTCATATC
>CAZLNI010000154.1:0-2186 GCA_964560995.1 uncultured Muribaculaceae bacterium | reverse complement strand
CAAGAAGGAAGAACGCAATATCCGAACTAATCACTTCTCCTGTTTTGAAGGCAAGAAATGATTTACGAAACCGAAGACCTCTCTATTTTTGATATATAGATAACCAAAAATGCTGAAGAATACTGCTCCTATAAAATTTACAAATAGATCTTTAATCGTATCGATAAGTCCTATATCTAAATATCCCCCATCGATTCTTAACTCATTTGTATTCCCCTCATCATCTTCACTATAGACGACTGTATATTTTATGTTATCCACAACGATGGCGATGTTCTTCTTTTCTTCGTTTAAAAGAACAGAACTTATGCTCGTAACTATTCTATCTTTTTGCATATCGGTTCTAAAATATTTGTCAGCACTATATTCAAAAAATTCCCAAAGTATACCGACAGTCATCGAAAAACAAAAAGCCACTATCGACAAAAATACAGGAGTCAAATTGACACTTTCGACGTTATTGTTAAGTAAGTCGAAAAGTGCAAAACCTACACCTGCTGCTAAAAAGCCGTTTATCGTATGAAGAATCGTATCAAAATAAGGGATGATACCATAAAAATTGCTTATTTCACCTAATATTTCCGCCGAAAAGATGAATAAAATGATGATGATTTCTAAAGTGTTAGGTAACTCTATCTTAAATCTTCTTTCGATAAAAAATGGCAACATGAACAAGACGAGCGATAAGAGGCATAAAAATGCGTTGTTCATATCCCCTCTTACGAATTCGAGAATCATACATAAGATAACGAGAGCTCGCAAAGTAAAATATACCGCAATTGAACTCCTTTTACTCTCTTTACCTATTCTCCTAAGTTCCTTATGGAAATTTCTCCTTTTGCTTGCCATACTACCACCACTTCATAGTTCTATTATAACAACTGAAATTCAAATAGACAAGGTTAATCGAACTTGTTCATTTCCTTCTTCTTTTGACGACATCATCTTCTCTTACTCGTCCAATAACCATCGTCGAATTCACGTCGTGTTTACATCTGTTTTCGTGTACCAACTTTTCATCGTAGTTGGCATAACAGTATTTACAAAAATGTTCACAAGAATTGTAGGCTCCTACGTCGACCATTTCTACACAATTACACTTTTTTTCTTTGCGGGCAGCCCAACTTTTATAAGTTTTACCCGTCAATTTAAACGCTAGCTCGTGAGATAGGCACTCGCCTTTTATGAACCCGTATTCTACGAGATTCCTATCTTCAAAACAAGTTTGAACGCTCATACCATGTCTTTTTGCACTATCACTAAAACTCCTCCCAATTTTCTCATAATCTTGCTCGGTAAAATCTTTAACTTGTAATATTTTCATGTTTTTTCTGACGTTTTTGTAGTCATCTAAAAAAGAGACTATGATTTTATCTACATAACCTTCGAGAAGAGAACACATCCTATCAAAAGCGCGAATATGGTAGTCGACATCATACTTTTCACTTAAAAAGATCGGGTCATAGCGGACATAGACGTTCTCTCTTCCCAAGATTTTAGATACATCTTTAATCGCCAAAATGACGTCTTTTTTACTGGGTACATTAGGTTCGATATCCTTTTTATATGGAGTTAAAGTCACTTGAAATATAATTGGTTTGTCGATAAGTTTCAGTTTATCGACAATCGGTCTCGGATTTTTTGTACAAAACAATATGGCATCGACATCTTCCATATATATTCTACTAATCAACTTCGGATTAAAGGGATTAGCGACATCCAAAAAACCCTCTTCATACCTCTTCATGAACCAATCAGTATAAAAAGCGACGACATCTGTCCTTCCACTCACATTTAGAATCATGCTAAATCCCTCACTCAATAAAATTTTATCAAAAAAATAGAGCTACTTCTAGCCCCACTTTTAACCAATTTTAAAGTGTATACTAACCGTACATTTTTCCACTCGAATCGTGTTGTAATTCATAACCATATTCGAAAATATACGCTATAGCAAAAAGAGATAAAATATAGATTACATTGAAAAATTCAAACTCGACTCCTAAATTGACTTCGCTTACTAATTGAACTAAAGAACCAGAAACATAAGGTACGACGATTGTCGCAATCATGAAGTAAGCCATTTTCTTTATATAACCTACATTCTCTAAAGTAAACGGTGTCTCTTCACTATAGATATTTAAGAACAACTTTTCTAAATGCTTAAGTGCATAATATAAGAGGAT
>CAZLNI010000153.1:0-2246 GCA_964560995.1 uncultured Muribaculaceae bacterium | reverse complement strand
AGTCACGCACAATTTTAGGCGTCATGCAAACGGAAAGTGAGTGTCCAACATGTAATGGAAGTGGAAAAACTTTCGAATCCGTATGTTCTCGTTGCCGAGGAAAAAAGCAAATCAAGGTCGAGAAGACTTTGGAAGTTTCTATTCCTGCAGGCGTAGACAACGGCGACCAGATACGCATTTCTGGCAAAGGCGGCGCAGGAGTAAACGGTGGACCTAATGGAGACGTCTATTTAGAGTTTAAAATCAAACCTCATCCTATCTTCGAAAGAGAAGATAACGACATAATACTCAAATTACCTATAACTATCGTCGAAGCTGCACTCGGTTGCAAAAAAGAGATTCCGACGATTACTGGAAGCGTAGTTTTAGATATCGCTGGTGGAACACAACCAGGAGACAAGCTAAAATTGCGCGGAAAAGGATTATCTGGAACAAATGCCTTTAACAAAGGCGACATGTATGTTATAATAGATGTAGTTATACCTACTAAGCTAGATAGACAGCAGAAAGATTTACTCAAAGAGTTATCTGAAACTCGACTAGCTAATGACGGGTATAAGAAAATAGAAAAATATTTATAAAGATGAGGTAAAAGATGGCAAAAGAAGTAGTCACGAACGTTTTAAGAAGACACAAAGAAACTCTAGATTCACTTGTAAGAATCGGTTTTGAAGCAGATGATATAGGATATAAAGATGTCCTTATGGAAATAAGGGAGCAGTTAGAGTTTATACTTAAAAATGTAGATGATTTTGATGAACAGTCGTTGAAAGAATATCTCGATTCCATCTTTATACCAGCTTTTGCTTTGCGCAATAAATACGTGGATAGAGAAACTAGATTACACGATTTAGATATAGTAAAAAGTCTCGTCATACAACAAAGCACTGTTTTAGGTCAACTACACGGTTTCAGAAAAGATAAAGTAGAAACTATAGAAGAAACTAGCAAACAAGATGAAGCTATTAGTGATATCAGCGTGCCTAAACCTATGGGCGTTGATAATGTACTTGAAACTGGTCTTACTTCTTTACAAGCGGCGTTAGCTGAATTAGAGAAAAAGAAAGAAGAGTGCAGTTTAGCTTTCAATATGAGAACTTTAGCTTTTAAAGAAGGGTTATATGACCTCGTCACAGAGTGGAGAAAGTGGGCGAAAAATAAAGCCAATGTAGCAATAGAGACTGTCAATATAGATGCTTTTGTTGCCTGCACTGAAGCAGTTAAAAACGTAACAGTTTTAACTAATTTGATGACGAAAGTATTAAGCTCTACTGACGAAATAACTCTAGCTCGCCATCAACAAATTTTAGAAACGTGTCTTTTAGAAATGGAAAACCATTACGGAGATGTGAGAAAAGCTAAGCAAGTAGGTTGATTTTAGTATCAACTTTTTTTATTTTGTGGTATAATTTTTCTCATAGGGAATATATTCGGGAGGTATGGCATGCAAGTCATTAATGGTTTCGATGAATATAAAATAATAGACCTCGATCGAGGCCATAAATTAGAATACTGGAATGGTTACATCCTTTGTAGACCAGACCCAGAAGTCATATGGCCAAGTAAAGAAAATGATGTTTGGAAGTTTGATGCCGAATATATACGCAGTTCTAAAGGGGGAGGGAATTGGAACATCGTCTCGAAGGTTCCATCTTCTTGGCAAGTACATTATAAAAACTTAACATTTAATATAAAACTCATGGGATTTAAGCATACTGGGCTGTTTCCCGAACAAGCATCTAATTGGGATATCATAATCGATAGGATTAAAAAAGCTAATAGAGATATCAAAGTTTTAAATCTCTTCGCTTATACTGGCGGTGCCAGTGTAGCAGCACTTTCTGCAGGAGCCAGTGTCGTCCACGTCGATTCTTCGCGTGGGATGGTCGATTGGGCTAAAGAAAACGTCAAATCATCGGGATTAGAAAATAAGCCTATACGTTATATAGTCGACGACGTAAAAAAGTTTGTAAAAAGAGAGATAAGAAGAGGCAATAAATACGATATGATAATTATGGACCCTCCAAGCTTTGGTAGAGGAAGTAGTGGTGAAGTTTGGGATATTAACGAAGACCTTTTCGACTTAGTAAGCGACGCTTCAGAATTATTGTCAAGCCAGCCACTTATGTTCTTGATTAATTCTTATACGACGGGTTTATCTATGAGTGTATTAGAAAATATATTGACGATATGTCTAAAAGATAAATTTGGAGGAGAAATCTTTAAAGACGAATTAGGCATAAAAG
>CAZLNI010000152.1:0-2256 GCA_964560995.1 uncultured Muribaculaceae bacterium | reverse complement strand
GTTTAGGAGTGAAGTCGAAGGGAGTATTGGATAGCTTTGATGAAGTAGCACCAAAACCGAGTCAATTTCAAGACGATAACTTTTCTGGAAATCAAAATAGTAGGGGTATGACTAGTTACAAAACAAATTATATAACATATGCAAGCAGTTATACATTTGATAGTAGTACGGGCTTATATACATTAACTAATCCTCAGATATGTCAATATCAAAATTGTTATACAACATTAATAGGAAAATATATAGTTAGTACTTCCGGTAGTACATCAAATGCAGTGGGAACATCAAGTAATTTAGAAACAATATATAAAGTAGGAACAGGAATAACGGCGACAAGCATGCCATATATAAGTTCTTCAAAAACAATAACAAGCTATGACTATAGTAAAGATGGAATATATGAGATGCAAGATGATTACGGAACGAGTTATTACTATAGGGGAGCTGTAGAAGACAACTATGTAAAATTTGGTAAAAATAAAACTGGACAGGACATGTACTGGAGGATAGTAAGAATTAATGGAGATGGTTCACTTAGAATTATCTACGATGGGACAAGTGCTCATGCCAATGGAGAGTCAAATACAGATAGAGTAGCACTAACTAGTGTAGCATGGAATACGGCAAACAGAAATGATGCCAAATATGTTGGTTATATGTATGGAGGAGTTAATGGAGTAGTGAGTACAAATAAAGAACAAGTTCAAACAAATGAAACAGATTCTAATATAAAAACAGAATTAGAAAAATGGTTTGAAGAAAATATTTTAAATACGGGCTATAGTGAAGCTATAAGTGATACGTTATTTTGTAATGATCGAAGTTTTGCTAAGGATAATACGGGAACAGGAGTTGGAACAAGTAAAACATATTATGGAGCATATGAGAGAGTAGGAAACGACGAAAGTAGTCTTCAGCCATCTTTCAAATGCCTGCAAAAGAACGACGCATTTACAGTCAAAGATAAAACTAAGGGAAATGGCGCGTTAACTTATTCAGCCGGTTTAATAACAGCAGATGAGATAATAACAGCAGGTGGAAAATGGATTACAACAAACTCTAACTACTATTTATACAAAGGAACATGGTATTGGGCTCTCTCTCCTTACAATTTTAATGGGGCTGCTCGTGTCTTCGATGTGGATGGTAGTGGTGATTTAGGCAACTATTATGTGGATGGTGCCGGTGCGGTCGTTCCTGTCATAAACCTAAGTGCTGAGTACATGAGAAATCTAATTGGTACAGGTACGATGACGGACCCTTATCGAAGTGCATAAGGACGATTAAATTTAAAATGTATAAAAATTCGCCAGTCTAGACAAAATATAAATGGTGATATACATGTTAAAACAGACTAAAAGAAATTCTAAATGCATGGATTTAGACTATTCTGACAATTTTAGGTCGATGTCGGATATAACTAATCCTTATAGTTATAAT
Organism: uncultured Muribaculaceae bacterium; assembly: GCA_964560995.1. Classification (GTDB taxonomy): domain Bacteria; phylum Bacillota_I; class Bacilli_A; order RF39; family UBA660; genus RUG11867. Next base: position 816 of record CAZLNI010000152.1, on the reverse strand, counting down.
TTTGGTCGCGCTAAGAAGGAACATACTCATACAGATATGTTTTCTAAGTTTCAAAATAGAGTAAATGGAGATTATTTCAAGAACTAAAAAGGTACTATTAAGTATCTTTTTTCAATTAACGACCTTTCGTAATAGTAAAAGTCTTGTATTCGTTGACTCCATTGATTCTTATATTTATAATAGAATTATAAGTATTTGAAAGGAGTTGGCAATTATGCTCGATGTAAAGAAAATATTTGAACTTATGAAAATTAGGGAGGTTAAAAACGTATACGAATTATCGAAGGTAACGAAGATACCTTATACAACACTAAGCTATATGATTAAAGGACACGACATGCACGTGAGCAGTCTAATTGAACTAGCGCACTTTTTCAATGTGCCATTAGACGACTTAGTTCAAAAGTATTATGGCATTATAACTGTGTCAGATAATAAGATTGTTAAGTGGTCGACGACCAACATATACGAAGCAACGATGTCAAGTATTGTGTAATATCTTTGCAAAGCATTTGTATATATGCTATAATACATTTACAAGTGATCAATTTAGATTCAAGAAAGAAGATGTATTATGGAAAATATAGTATTAGTAATAGGTGGACTATTGAAGTCGTTTAGCTGGGGAGATATATTTTTCTTTACAGTAACTTTGTTTTTGATAGTGTTTTTAATCTATATCTACTACCTTATTAAAATAGAAGATATCGAAGAGGAGAAGAAACTTAAAAAGACGAATAGATTCATAGAAAAGGAAGAAGAGAAACCTCTTTCTAAAATAGTAGATGAACTAGAAACGAATTATGAGCCTGTTCC
>CAZLNI010000151.1:0-2265 GCA_964560995.1 uncultured Muribaculaceae bacterium | reverse complement strand
ATCTTCCATTTAAAAGTATCTATTCTCTTTTTCTCCATGATATCATTCCTATTCTTAAAATCATTTTATCATTTTTAATACGACATTTCAATAAAAAAAACTATTGAGTAATAGCGTTTTCTTGTTCATAATATTCGCGGATATCTTTATATAAATTTGAATTAAATTTTTTAGCTCTAATCATTTCTATTTCAAACTTATAAGGTGGCAAGTCTCTATCTTTAGAGTCTTTATTTTTACTTATATAGGGGGTCTCTAAAATTTTAGGTATACCTTCGAGACGCGGAGAATAGATTACTTCAAGAAGAGCATCGAACCCTATAGTTCCATAACCTATATTCTCATGGCGATCTTTGTGTGAGCCTAAAACATTTTTAGAATCATTTATGTGTACGACTTTAATCTTCTCTAAACCGATTTTAGATGAAAATTCATCTAAGTATTTATCGAACGCTTTTATATCTATACCACTATCATTTAGATGACACGTATCTAAGCAAACTCCGATTAATTCTTTCTTATTTACTCCATCGATAATCATCTTTATTTCTTCTAAATTGACACCGATTTCTGTACCCTTGCCAGCCATCGTTTCTAAGCAAATCGTCACCGAGTCAGTTGTATCCAAAATGATATTTAACGCATAGATTATGTTCTTAATCGCATCTATTCTATCGAGTCCTACAGCACTTCCTGGATGAAGGACAACTTTGGTAATCCCCAAAAGAGCACAACGTTCGAGTTCTTTAATCAAAAAATCTATACTAAAACGATACTTATCGTAATCTTTATTATTTGCAAGATTGACAATATAAGGAGCATGGCAAACGACATGTTCTAAGGGTATGTGATTTAACGACATTAACTTATATGCTTCCATCGTTTTATAGTCATCAATATTAGAACGTACTGTATTCTGAGGAGCTCCAGTGTAGAACATAAATGTATTTGCCCCGTATCGAATTGCCTCTTTTACACTTCCTAATAATTGATCTTTATTAAAACTTACGTGCGATCCAATCAGCAACATAATCTATTCACCTCTTATACGATTATACTAACAGTCAAAAAAAAAGTAAAGGTTAACCCTCTGCTTTTATAGAGCAATTAGCAAAATCTTCATGTACTTTATTGATATCTGCTGCAGTACTAGATATTTTACTCGTATCGCCACGAACATCAGTTGCCGAAGTACCATTATAGGCAAATGTGTCGTCAGTTAAATGTAGTGTATAAGTCGTTTCACCTAATAATGACGATCCATGCACCTCGACAAATCCTTCGTAATTTCCATGATTTTCAAAACCAAGTGCTGTTATAGGATAACATAGATTTTCACCAAATGTTGCTTTCGTAACAGTATTTAACATCTTTTGAGATTCATACTCTTCGAGAGCTTTCTCTAATAAACGTGTCCCATACATTTGAAATGTTTTCATTTTAGCGTTATTCATCGAATTTAAGATGGCGGGTACTGCTAGAATCATAATCAATGCTAAAACAACGATTACTGCCAGTAACTCAATCAATGTAAAACCTTTTCTATCCATTTTTCTCATAAATATTCTCCTTTACTATCTATAAAAATTATAGAGCACACGTGAATAAAAGTCAAGAAGAGTATGTAAAAAAAAGATTTTTTTTACACAAACATAGTTGCAGTTTAGTCAAAAAATAGAGTGATTATTATCATCAATCACTCTTAGCTAATTGCTACGCCTTTAACTACGTTTGAAGTAGATGACTTAGTTGCAATCATACTATCGACCAATTCGAAAGCATCAGCCGTATAATTTACAGTTATTTTGCCACTTTGAGTGGCAGCATTAGTAAACATATTCATGTAGGTAGTGCAACTTGTTCCTTTAATTGTAATTGTCGTCGTTAGATTATTACAGTTCCAAAAAATACGTCCCATATCTATTACATTACTCATATCAAATCCACTTAAATCTAATGATGTTAAATTGCTACAGCCAGAGAACATAAACCCCATATTATCCACGTTGTTTGTGTTAAATTTACTTACATCCAAAGTTGTTAAATTACTACAGCCAGAGAACATAAATTTCATATTAGTAACTTTGCTCGTGTTAAATTTACTTACATCTAATGTCTTTATTCCACTGCAACCATAAAACATATTACCAATATTAGTAACATTACTTGTATCAAATCCACTTACATCTAATGTTGTCAATTTACTACAGCCATCGAACATACTGGCCATACTAGTTACTTTGCTTGTGTTAAAACCACTTACAT
>CAZLNI010000150.1:0-2275 GCA_964560995.1 uncultured Muribaculaceae bacterium | reverse complement strand
TGACTTTATTATGAGAGGAAGTAAAGAAGTGAAAGAATTTATAGAAAAACTAAAGGTGTTAAAGAGAAGTAAGAAAATAATGAAAGATTATTACAAAGATGACGACTTAAAAGACGCCTTCATAGGTGAAGGTATAGAAATCGGGACAGAAAGAGGCTTACAAAAAGGCAAAGAGATAGGCTTAACAGAAGGCAAAGAACTCGGCTTAACAGAAGGCCGTGAAATCGAAAAAGAAGAGACGACCATCAATATGCTAAAAGACGGTCTAACGCCAGAAGTAGTCCAAAAATATACTAAACTACCTTTTGAAAAGATTAAAAATATCATGACGATGTTATAAAATTTTAACTACCAATTTCTACTGAATAAAAAAGATAAAAATTTCTAAAATGTCACTTAGATGTCACTCTGCCTGTCATATAATGAGGATGAATTATGAAAGGAGAGATTCTCTATGGAAATTTTACGAGTAGAAAATCTTACAAAAATATACGGAAAAGGATCTACCAAAGTTGTTGCATTAGATGACGTATCTTTTTCTGTAAATAAGGGCGAATTTGTCGCCATCGTTGGAGCTTCTGGTTCTGGTAAATCGACTTTGCTCCATTTAATCGGCGGAGTAGATAGACCGACGCGTGGGAAAATCTATATTGACGGCAAAGACATAACGATGTTCAACGACGATAAATTAGCTATCTTTAGACGACGTCAAGTTGGATTAATCTATCAGTTTTATAATCTCATACCAATTTTAAATGTTGAAGAAAACATAACTCTTCCACTAAACTTAGACAATAGGGAAATCGATAAAAAGAAACTCGATGAGCTTATAAAATTATTAGGCCTCGACTCTAGACGCACGCATCTTCCAAATGAACTATCTGGTGGTCAACAGCAAAGAACTTCGATAGGACGCGCGATGATAACAAATCCCGCGATTATTCTTGCAGATGAGCCGACTGGTAACTTAGATTCTAAAGCCTCAGATGAAATAGTCGAACTATTAAAAAAATCCAATCGCGATTTTAAACAGACTATTATTATGATAACCCATAACTTAGAAATCGCCAAATGTGCTGATCGCATTATCACTATCGAGGATGGTCACATCGAGGAAGTGAAGTAATATGAATATCATAAATAAACTTTCACTTCAAAATGTCAAACTCAATAAAAAGCGTACCATCGGAACGATTATCGGAATCATCCTATCTGTCGCACTTGTAACTGCAGTTGCGGGCATGTTCGAAAGTCTTCAAGAATCTTTATTCCGCAACGCTCGAGCAGAAACGGGCTACTATCATTACTCGATTTCTGGTCTCGACTCGGAAACACTTGACATGATAGCATCTAATAGACAAGTCGGCAATATCATTAAGAGCTACTATCTAGGATATGCTAAACTCGATAGACCAGAACTTAAAAATGCTCTTCTAACCATGCGTTCAATCGACAATCTTGAAGACTTGCCGTATCGCATAGAATCAGGAAGAAAGCCACAAAAAACGAATGAAATAATTATCCCTGCTAGTCTCGAAGCAGAAGGCAACTTAAAAGTGGGGGACACCCTAGAACTAGACGTCGGTGTACGCATGACTAATGACGGATATATTCTAGACAGTTCGAATCCTTACCATGGCGACAATGAGTACTTAGCCAATACAAAACATCAAACTTACACGATTGTAGGAACATTTACTGGACCAGGAAGCCGTGCTTATTACTTTACAGGTGAGACATCGACCTTTTATTTAGGAATAACGACCAAAGAAACTTCCGACAAAATAGATGCCTACATCGCCTTAAAAAATCCGCGCGAAAGAGAAAAATTTGTCAAAAGCTTGTATGCGACGGGAAAGTTCGATACGCCGACTAATGTATCGGCAGATAATTATACGTTAAATACAAACTACGAACTCTTGCGTTGGGAAGTATTTGCCTTTTCTGATGAGACGATTACTATGTTATACACCGTCGTTGGAATCGTCATAGCTATAATAGTCATCTCTAGTATATTCTGTATTCGCAATTCATTTGCTATTTCGATAACAGAAAAATCGAAGATGTTAGGCATGCTTGCAAGTGTCGGGGCTACCAAAAAGCAAATCAAAAAAAGCGTTCTTGCAGAAGCCACTATACTGGGAATAATCGGTATACCTCTTGGGGTACTATCGGGCATTTTAGCGGATTATATACTAATAAAAATCGTCAACTTTCTCTTGGAAGGTCATCTCTTCGCTTATTCTGGGGGTCTTATTTTTAAAATCACCTTTGC
>CAZLNI010000149.1:0-2315 GCA_964560995.1 uncultured Muribaculaceae bacterium | reverse complement strand
CGGCGAATCAGGGTGTTGCAGACCCACGCCTTACCACTTGGCTACGGTTCCGTGTGTGATAAATAGATTATACCAAATTATATGGTATATTTCAATTAAAAATGCATCCAGCTAGCCTAAATAAGCCCTGCTTTTGAACTTACTAAATCTATTTTTTATTATGTTTTTCATAATATTCAGCAATTGTTTTTAATGTCTCCTCTTTGCGAACTACCCTCCTACCTTTTAACAATATTATAAACAATACTGTACATAAATCATAGAATAAAGGCATTCTAAATAGAAGATTGATGATAGTAAATGAAATACATAAAGGCCATACAAAATCCTTTTTAGACAGCTCCTCTCTCTCCAAATCTTTGATGATTAAATTGTTTATAACCAAGAAGCAAATCGGGATGAACACTAAAGGGTATGCGCTCAATGTATCGAAAGATATAGGCAGTATAAAATGAATACCTTTAAATATCAATACTAATATTACATATGTGATAACGTAATAAGCTATTTTATATCTCTTGTCGCTCATCTCGCCACTTCCAAATCTAAAAAGATTATACCATACGTCTGTTGAAAAGAACATACTTATCCACAGAAAAATGTGCTTAAAGCACACTATTCGACGATATCTTTTATCCTATTTTTATAATCTTCTAAATCTTCTATTCTCTCCCTTAATCTGTCGTTTTCTTCTATCAGCGCCTCTATTCTATCTTCGTAACTCGATACTCTAACGTCTAAAATATCGTCACAGCTTTCATATCTGTTTTTATAATCCTTCTCTTGTTGAGCTTTTGTATTAGCCTTTAACTTAGAAATATTTTTCTTGCTCGAAGTAACAGTGATTACAATTTCATGGAGAGGTTCGTAATTTCTTATCTCTTTATTCCTCAAATCTCTCTTTATCAATTCCCATAACTTCTTCTGTATTCCGAACTCCCTAGAATAATAAATCTGAAGTGACAGCCTATTATCATCCAAAGTTATTATAGGGTTGTTCATTTCCGCATAATGATCGACTTTAATTTCCAATATATCGACCATATCCTCGTTTTCCACATATTCGATTCTTCTATAATAGTAAAAATTGTCGTCGATAATTAAATCGTCTTGCATTGGATATTCTTTTGTGATGGATACCCTTTCATATTCAGACGGGACTGAATTTATAAAAGAAATATCGGCTACTTCACTTGCAATCAATCCGATTGATACCCCAATTCCCGCTAAACCGAAGAAAAATGTCCACATCAATCTTTTAAAAGATGTCTTTTTATTGAAGACAAATGCACATCCCACTTCCAAAATCCAAATATTTAATATAATCGCAAATACTATGCCGAGAAATACGCCCATATATACTATGCCGTCGAACATCATGACTATTGCAATTACTATAATGGCAAATAAAGCGATAAGTGTAAAAATAAACGGGAAGATGCATATAGCAGAAATAATTCTTAAAAACCATATTACTATATTGCCGAGAAGACAGAACAACGTATTGTTTTTAGGCTTGCTTTCGTGAACAATCTTAACTTCCTTTGTTTCATTTTCTTTTTGGATAATCTCATCCTCAATTGTCTCCTTCGCGTCATCCTTCTTTTCCACAAATTCATATTTATCTAAATAAGCTAATTTATATATATAGATAAAAGCTAAGATATAAAGAATGAAAAAGACGACATCTAAAATCATGTTGAAAAATCCCGCTAAAGAACCCGATATGCGTCTATTCGGAATATTCATCACTACTGTATAAAAGCCGTTTTCCAATACTTCAAATGGAATTCTCATTATGCATAGGAAAATAGCCAAGATGAGTAAACTGGCAATCACACCTACAACCTGTTTGGCGTTCATCGCTCTAAACATCTTAACTGTCTTATCTATTATTTCTTGTATGTTGCTCACTAAGTTGGTAATAAAACTGCCATTATTTTGTTTTTTCTCGACGTTTATTTCTGTTATTTCATCGTTCGTAAGATCGTCTAGACTACACTTGAATATCTTACACATCGTTATTAACTTATCCATCTCCGGATATGTCGTTCCAGATTCCCACTTTGAAACAGACTGTCTTGTGACGTCGAGCATGTCCGCTAACTGCTCTTGACTAAGTTTATTAGCTTTTCTCAAATTTTGAAGTTTTTCATTAAAACTCATAAAATCACCTCTTCACAACACAAAATATATCACAGAAACTGGGTTGCGTTCTACCAAATTTCGGTTGTTTTATGTATATTATCGGTTGCAATTACCATAATTATACCAAATCTAAAGCCATCTCTCTACTTATTAATGTTTTATTTAGA
>CAZLNI010000148.1:0-2332 GCA_964560995.1 uncultured Muribaculaceae bacterium | reverse complement strand
CAGAAAATAACAACGTGCAAAATTTACACGTTGACGGAGTTAAACAATCAGTTCCATTTTACAGTTTAGACGTTATTATCAGTGTCGGCTATCGTGTAAAATCACAAAATGGCATAATTTTTAGAAAATGGGCAACACAAATATTAAAAGACTATATGATAAAAGGTTATGCAGTTAACCAAAAAAGATTGGAGTACTTAGAAAAAACAATTCAATTAATCGATATAGCAAATAGGATAGATGATAGCTTAGGAAATAATGATGCAAAAGAAATATTAAGAGTAATTGGAAATTATACGAAAGCACTAAACCTTTTAGATGACTACGACCATAAATCTTTGACCAAACCAAAAGGAAAGAAAGACGATAAGAAAGTTAACTATGATGATTGTATCGACATTATACAAAAGTTGCGTTTCAATGAAGAAAGTGACATTTTTGCAGTAGAGAGAGATAAAGGGTTACAGTCCATAATAGGCAATATTTATCAAACATATGGTTGCAAAGATGTTTATACTACTGTAGAAGAGAAAGCTGCTAATTTCTTATATATGATAGTTAAAAATCATGTATTTATCGATGGAAATAAAAGGATTGCAGCCACTTTGTTTATATATTTTCTAAAATTTTATGATATTTTATATAAGGACAATAAACAACTGATAGATAATAACACACTTACGGCATTAACGTTACTTATTGCGGAATCGAATCCAAAAGAAAAAGAAATCATCATAGATTTAATATTAAACTTTCTAGATTAAGCATAATTAACCAGAGTTCGACTAATTGCAATTTATCTAATTCTCACTTTATGTCCTGTTAATAATCTAGTAAAATAAATATAATTCTCTTTGAAAGGAGCAATTATAATGAGCCAAGAAGAAATCGGAAAATTTATTGCAGAATTAAGAAAAGAAAAAAATCTAACTCAAGAACAACTAGCAGAAATATTAGAAGTCAACGTGAAAAGTATTAGTCGTTGGGAAAATGGAAAAACGATGCCAGATTTATCTCTGTTGCCTATACTTGCCAAAGAACTAAATGTCGAAGTATCTGAATTATTAAATGGTAGAAAAATGACTAAAGAAGAATTAATTGAATTAAAAGATACCATAGAACAATTAATAGAATATAGCCAAAAAGAAGTTATAGACAAAAATAAGATATGGCAATTTAATTTAAAAATAGGCTGGTGTATCTTAGTTCTAGCAATACTAAATAACTATCTTCATTTTTTAGGGATAATATTCACTCCAAATGCCGAAGAATTTGTACAAGGCGCATTATATGGCATCGGTATTGCTTATGAATTAATCTGTACATATAATGTGACTCATGAACTTACTTTAAAATAGAAAAAAAGGATGCTGGTAAAATATCACACGAAATAGTAGTAGATAAAGCATTAAGTGAATTTGAAAAATATAGAGTAACACAAGATAAACTATTTGAATCTGACTTTGATAGATTTATAGCCGATATTGAAAAAGAGAATTAAAAAGACCTCTAGTCGTTTAGAAGCCTTTTTTCTATGGAACGGTACACCTGTCAAATAAAAAAAGGATTTTAATTTGAAATTCAGAAATTCTTTACTATTTAAGAAAAAGGTGCTGACAACTTTTACTTTATTTTATATAATATGATTACTTTAAAAATTATGGAAGGAGAATTAAAAATGGGATGCCTTAAAATAATTAGAGGAGATATAACAAGTAATGAAATATTAGCTGAACATGATTTGATAATAAACCCAACAAATCCACAGATGGTTGCCGGTGCAGGAGTATTAGGTGCTTTTTTCAAAAGAGCTGGAGTAGATAAATTAGAAAGTTATACACAACAAAAATATGATATTAATTATTTTACTGACAGTTATAATGAAAAAAATATTATGAAAGTTGGAGATGTAAGAATAACTCCTGGATTTGATTTAAATATGGATATTATGTTTGTTCAAGGACCAAGAACTTATGATTATGAAAATTATGAATGCGCTAAAAGAGACTTATTGGATGTCTATAAAAAATTAATACAGGTTGCTTATAATAAGAGGTACAAAGATGTTTTATGTCCTAGTTTAGGTACGGGAAGTTATGGCTTTGAACATAGGGATATTGCTAAAGATGTTACTAAAGTAATAAAAGATAATATAAATGAAATAGATTTAAATGTATACTTGGTTTTGTATAATGAGGAAGAACTGTCATATTATGAAGTGTATTGTTGAAAAGATCTATAGAATGACGTCCTGTTTAATATCTTACTTATTTATGAAAAAAAAGCAAATAAGAATACTCCCATGACAACACGGACTAAATCTGTATAGAGA
>CAZLNI010000147.1:0-2379 GCA_964560995.1 uncultured Muribaculaceae bacterium | reverse complement strand
ATCTTATATCTATTTTGGCGGCAAAAGTGGACTACACGGCTATCCTTTAGGAGTGCAGGGCAAAGGTATGCTCATGCTCTCTGGCGGGATAGATTCTCCCGTAGCAGGATACTTAGCTATGAAAAGAGGAGTACGTATCGAGGGAATATACTTCGAAAGTCCGCCTCATACGAGTGAAGCTGCTAAAGAGAAAGTCAAAACACTAACCCAAATTCTTTCCAAATATTCTGGATATATAAGGTTGCACGTCATCAATTTTACTGCTATTCAAGAGGAGATATACAAGAAAATTCCTCACGAATATCTGATTACTATCATGAGACGAATGATGTACCGCATAACACAGAGTATTGCGAATAAGAACAATGCCAAAATTATCGTAAACGGCGAATCGATTGGACAAGTAGCGAGTCAGACTTTGACGAGCATGACCGTCATTAACGAAGTAGTAAAGATGCCTGTCATCCGTCCTGTTGCCTGTCTAGATAAACTAGAGATAATCGCTCTAGCAAAAAAAATTGAAACTTATGAGACGAGCATCTTGCCATACGAGGATTGTTGTACTATCTTTGTCCCCGAACACCCAGTTATCAACCCAACTCGTGAAAAGTGCGAAGAATATGAAACATTAATAGACTGGGAACCGCTTTTAAAAGAAGCGATTAGAGGAGAAGAAGTCATAACGATTCGCGAACACGACAAAAGGTTCGAAGATTTATTATAGCTCGCAAGAGCTTTTTTCTTGCAAAAAGGAATTAAACTTGTATAATATAACTGCAAAAAAAGAGGGAAATAAATAATATGAATAAGCGAGACTTAAAATCTTTGTGTGCAGAAAAGAGATATGAAGACATATACTTACTCTACGGCGGAGAAGTTTACCGCAAGAAAACGCCAATTTCTTATCAAGTAAAAGATATTATGAGGCTTCTACGTGAAGAGAAGTATTATGCTTTATATGAAAAATATGGTGACACTATTTACAGTGGCCTTTTGCCATATATTAAAAACTGTGATATTAAAAATGAAATAGGGTATAATCCTGCTTTTAGAGAAATAAAAGCAAAAATAAGGGTTTCTATCTTGTCTGTCGTCGTTGTCTGTCTCATATTAAATACGACAGTGGATGCCACCTTTATTGGTATATTATCATCTAAAAAAGATGAATATAAAGGCGATGAGGAAACGATTGCCATTCTCGATGAATATGATGAAAGTTTAAACGCTTATGCCGAGTATATAAACGGTTTAAAGTTATCGGATTTAGATGTCATCGTCAAAGTTATGAGCGACATGTGGGATAACATATATGGTTATAACGAAAACGTCGAAGGTTATAGTAATGATTCAAATTATAGTAGATTAGCTATTTATACCTATGGTTATGGCGTTTGCCGACACATGGCCGATGATTTTACAGCTCGTATGAATGCGATTAACCCCGAATATAATGCCTATAATATGACTGTCTACATGCGAGATGACTTAGAATTAAACGATATTGAAAGGTTTTGGTTTCCTAGTGAACTCCCAGAAGGGGAAGAAGAGGCTTATCCAGTCATTATGGATTATATTAAGAGCAAAATAGGCAATCACATGGTAACCTGTTTGACGATACCTAAGACGAATATAAAACTCGTCGTCGACGTGACTAATCCGTCGATTGGCATACTACGAAATGGACTAGTTACTATGTTGACGCAAAAGAAAGTTCCAGAATTAACCCCTATGAACGACTCGAATATAGGCTATAAATGGCAGGATAAAGAAGAACTCGTGACCTATCTTACTGACCTATTACAAAGTTATGTTGTTCCTTACGATGTTGCCAAATTGAGAGAACTCTATGGAACAGAAGCCCAAAACGAAGCATTAGAACGCATCTTAAAGTTCGATTCATCTCATTATAAAATAAATCCGATAAACACTTCTAATGAAGAAGAGGATAAGGGGAAGACTCCTCTCTATTATAATGGATATTCTATTAAATACGAAGGTGGGGCAATACGTTTTTGTACTATCTCAGATGATACGCGTGCTCTCGACAAAGCTAGTTATCACGAAATAAACAACTTCTTGCGTGCTCACTCAGATACCACTCAGTTAAGTTTCGATTATGACGACGGGACTATCGACTTTGCTAGGATAGATTTTTCTCTTTTAGATGATATCGATACATTGAGTATAGTTTGCAATAATACAGGAAGCTATGCTAAAGAGTTTGTCATAGAGGGAGAGATTGATAAACTAACCCTCGAGTTTAAGTCGCAAGTTCAAACAAATATAGGAAGTATCGCTTTGAGAACAACAGGCGCGCGAACTATTCGGATAAGCTTATCTAACAATCTAGTATCTGATGGCATCCATATGGCTCTAAAC
>CAZLNI010000146.1:0-2392 GCA_964560995.1 uncultured Muribaculaceae bacterium | reverse complement strand
CTGGCCGTGTCCAGCCTGATCGAAGCATCTCCCTTACTATTCTGGAATAATTTTAACAAATAATATTATAAAAGTAAACCTTTTTTTAAGGAGTTCCACATTTTCTTAGATAAACATAAGATATTACAGGTTGGTGATTAATTTGAAAAAGTTTTTAAATAACTTATGTCGATGTTTATTTCTTATAGCTTTGTTTTTGGTAAGTAGCCTCTTTCTAAGCGGTTGTGAAAAAAATAAAGATGAAAACTTAACTAAAATACGTCTAGGAGAAGTAACACACAGTCCTTTTTATGCCCCTCTTTATGTGGCAATCGAAAAAGGATATTTTAAAGATGAAGACCTCGTAATTGATTTATCTTTGATAAGCGGAGCGAACAATGTAACAGCTGCCGTTCTCTCTGGCGATATCGATGTCGGTTTCTGTGGACCAGAAGCAACTATTTATATTTACAACGGTGGCGAGAAAGACTTTATCCAAACTTTTGCTGGATTGACTAAACGAGATGGACAATTCCTCGTCTCTAGAAAAGAGATAACTGATTTTGATTGGGCAAATCTTAAAGGTAAACGTGTGCTCGCAGGCCGCATCGGCGGAATGCCAGAGCTCAATTTTGAAAACGCATTAAAGAACGCTCAAGTTTCTAAATCGTCAGTAGATATCGATACATCCGTAGACTTCGCATCTCTTACGAGCGCCTTTATCGCAGGAGAAGGAGATTTCGTAAACCTTTTCGAACCGAATGCGACATTGCTAGCTAAGATGGGCTACGGTCACATCGTTGCAAGTATAGGAAGTAAATCGGGAGATATGCCTTATACAGCTTTTAACACTCGTAAAAGTTACTTAGAAGAAAACCGCGAAGTGCTAGAAAAATTTACCTCTGCTCTAGCGCGTGGCTTAGAATTTTGCCAAAGTGCTACTAGTGAAGAAGTCGCTGAGGTAATAGCTTCTCAATTTAAAGATACTTCTATAAACGATTTAATCGCAATAATTAAAAGATATAGTGAAGCCGACAGTTGGCTTACTACCCCATATATCGAAGAGAAGATGTTCGAGAACCTCGAAGATATCATGGTCGATTCGAAACAGATTGAAAGCTATGTCCCTTTTGAAGACTTAGTAGTAAATATCTATAAAGAAAATTGATCAGTCGAAAGACTGTTTTTCCTTTGAAATTCCACTTGCGCCTATCCCCAAATTATTATAAACTTATATTAGGGTGGTTATAAGATGGACAGATTAAAATTGTTAGAAGATCCCATATTTCGTAAAAGATGTGCTCAAATGGGATTGAATTATATAAACTCACACGTATGTAAAAATGCAATATTTGTAAATTTAGATGGAGATAGAAGCCTCATTTTAAACAGAGATTATGAAGTCTTAGAAGAAGACGTGCTTATAAGCTCAGACGTCCGCTTTCAAGCTTGCAAGCTGATATACGGTTTAGACTTTTATTTATTTCCCCACTTCATCGTCTTGGAAACTCCACAAAAAGACGTACACCTTCTCGTAGATAGAAACTTTAATTGTTTTGATATCATCAGAGGAGAAGATAGAGAAGAAATATTAGAATACGTCGCCAATATGCATTATTTACAATACACAGAACGTTTCGAAGATTATTTAGAAGAACCCTTCATTCCTTTCGCTGATTTAAGTGCCGAAATCATCTTAAACATAGCGTGTAGAGTTCAAAATGTCTATGAAAAAGATATTTCATGTTATATTAGTCAAACTGAAGGAAAAATACACATTTCTATTAACAAAAGCGATTACACATTATGCTCTTCAAATCAAAAATTAGGTATGCTCTGTTTTATAAAATTTTTAGGTGAACTTGCCAAACATTACTACCAATGTTTTTATCCTCTCATGGTCTTAAATAGTGTCTCAACTATTTCTCCCATCGGAGATTATTTGAATCGCATCGCCAAAGACTTATATGAAGAAATGAAAAGAAAACCACACCAAAATGCATCAGCTTTATCGGATTACCTCCTAGCTAAATACGGTTATAAAGGAGATTGTAATAAAATGCGACTTTACATTGAAATGGTTTTTAAACTCTTTACTAGCTGCAATTTTGATTTGACTACTCTCACATATCTTGCCAATACTTCTCTACGCGTACTCGATGTTCCAGATAAAGAATATCGAGGGAGACATAATGCACCGTATGAACGAAAAAACGAAGATGACTTCGAGGATTTGTTCACCCAAGTTGAAAGCAAATCTTTTATATTGAATAATGCACTATATTCAGAAAATCCCGCTACTTAAAAATGATTAAATTCCAATAAAAAGAAGGTTGTATTTTTAAAACAATCTTCCCACATATATCTTATACTATGAAAATCATCATAGTACTTTTTTTATCATCTACTTTAA
>CAZLNI010000145.1:0-2422 GCA_964560995.1 uncultured Muribaculaceae bacterium | reverse complement strand
CATACTTCACTGCTAGTGGTGAAGTAAGAAAAATGGAAGCAACTATCAGTACAGGTACAACAAGTGCTAGATTTACCGATAACGATGCAGGTATAACAGGAGAACTGAAGTTCGGAGAATCTATCACTAAGAAGTTCACTATAGAAAACACAGGAACAGCAGAAGCAAAAGTCAAGATGTATTGGAAAGACTTAGTAAATACATATATAGAAGGTTCACTAACTTATGTACTTAGACAAAGTGAAAGTAATGAAGGACCATATACAGAAGTAGTAAGTAAGACGAATGTACCAAAAAATGAAGAAGGAAGAACTTTAACGGATGTACTAGCTGAATCATTAACGATACCAGTAGGGAAAACATATTACTATGAACTAGTAATAACATTAAATTATTTAGAGGATGTAAATCAAGACCCAGACTTAAGTGCTAAGTTTAGTTCGACATTTAGTTTAACTGATGAAAAGGGAGAAGCGAATATTCCTTCTGTTATTGAAAAAATAATTGCTTTATCAAATGGAACGAAAGGTTCTTTTGCTGAGATAGCAGATACAGATGAAGGAGTCTTTGAGATGGAAGATGACTATGGTACAAGTTATTACTATAGAGGGGCTGTAGAGAACAACTATGTGAAGTTTGGGAAGAACAAATCTGGACAAGATATGTACTGGAGAATCATCCGTATCAATGGAGATGGAACACTACGAATCATCTACGATGGAACCCAGGCATGGGCAAATGGAAAATCAAGTACAGATAGAGTAGCATTAACAAGTGTTCAATGGAATGCAAACAACGATGATGCCAAATATGTAGGTTATATGTATGGTAGAGCTAATGGAGAATTAAGTACGAGTAAAGAGCAAGCACAAACTAATGAGTCTGATTCGAATATAAAAACACAATTAGATACATGGTATAAAGAAAATATAGTAGACACGGGATTCAGTGAAGCAGTAAGTGACACTTTATTTTGTAATGATAGAAGTTTTGCAAGCAATAATACAGGAACGGGATTTGGAACAAGCAGAACATATTATGGTGCAAATGGAAGAGTCGGCTATGGAGTAGATCCTCAACCTAGTTTTAAATGTCCACAAAAGAACGATGCATTTACAGAGAGTGATAAAACGAACGGTAATGGAGCTTTAACATATCCCGTAGGATTAATAACAGCAGATGAAATGGTCACAGCCGGTCTAGGAAAGTATGGTACATCAAATGAAAAATTTTATTTATATAGAAGTGATTCTTTATGGACTTTATCGCCAAGTACTTATATTAGTTCTGCAAGGGTGTTAACCGTAACTCCTGCAGGTTCTATGACCGATGAAAATCTGGTTAATGGTTTAAGCGTTGTGCCGGTTATAAACCTAAGTCCAGAATACGTAAATACTATGATTGGAACAGGTACGATGATAGATCCTTACCGCGCTGTTTAGATTAATTTCTTTTACTATAGCGACAATTAGAAATGGTTGTTGCTTTTTATTTGTGTTTTTGATATTTTATTATATATATTTGCAAAATATAAGCAAAAAGCAACTATAAAATATTTAAAATAGTTGATTTTATATAAATTAATGCATATAATATATGTGAAAAGGGAGAAATTTATATGATTTTAGAGTTTAGCTTTACAAACTATTTATCATTTAAAGATAGAGTTACTTTTAGCATGCTCGCTAATTCGAGTACTGAATTAGAAAACAATTATGTCTCAATCGGAGATAGAAAGATTTTAAAAACTGCTGCCGTTTATGGAGCTAATGCTTCTGGAAAAACAAATCTATTTAAGGCATTAACTATGGTAATTTTTATGTTAAGAGATTCAAATAATGCTGATATAAACGCAAAATTACCCATCGTACCTTTTATATTTGATAAAAAGTCAAAAAATAAGCCTAGTGAATTTGAAATTAAATTTATAATTGATAAAGTTCGCTATGTATATGGGTTTGTAGCAGATGAAAAACAAATATATGAAGAATATTTGTATTATTATCCAAATGGTAGAGAAACAAAAATTTTTGATAGAACGAATATTAACGATTACTCATTCTCACAAAAAGATGAAAAAGTTTTAAATGACATTAAGCTTAAAAATGGGGCGAACAAGTTTTTTATAGCGACTGCAACAAATTGGAATTATGAGAAAACAAAATTACCATATAATTTTTTAACTATGGCTATTAACACGTTTAATAATTTGAGAGAGCTTCGCGAAATATCATTTAAAATGTACTTAAAAAATGATAATAGATTAAAAGATTTTGTATTAGAGTTTTTGAAAAAGGCGGATTTTAATATAGATGATTATAAAGTTATAGAGAGTGAAGTACCTGATGAAGTCTGGACTTCTATGCCAGATTTTATTAGGGCAAATATTAAAGCAAGGCCAAAAGTTTCTACGGCTTTATTT
>CAZLNI010000144.1:0-2483 GCA_964560995.1 uncultured Muribaculaceae bacterium | reverse complement strand
ACGCGCGATCAGAAATACTATGAAAGCAGGAGCTAAGGGTATAAAGACTAAAGTTTCTGGAAGACTTGGTGGAGCTGAAATCGCAAGAAGCGAAGGTTATACAGAAGGTACTGTACCTCTTCATACATTACGCGCTAATATCGACTACGCGACAAGCGAAGCTGATACAACATACGGAAAAATTGGCGTAAAGGTATGGATATACAAAGGCGAAATATTGGGAGTTCCTACATTCGAAGAGGAGAATGAAGCAAACAATAGACGCCCTCAAGACTCGAGACGTCGTAGCAATAGAGACGACCGAAGAGGTAACAGAAACCAGGGAGAGAACCAAGAGAGAGATGTAAAGGGAGGTAATTCACATGTTGATGCCAAAGAGAGTTAAATATCGTAAACCTCATCGTCAATCTTATGAAGGAAAATCTAAGGGAAATACTGAACTTCACTTCGGTGAATACGGATTACAGGCTACGGAAGGCGGATATGTCAACGCTAAACAAATCGAGGCTGCTCGTATAGCTATGACGCGTTATATGAAACGTGGCGGTAAGGTGTGGATCAACATCTTCCCTCATTTAGGAAGAACAGCTAAACCTTTAGGCGTTCGTCAAGGAACAGGAAAAGGTTCTGTCGAAGAATACGTCGCAGTAGTTAAAGAAGGCAAGATAATGTTCGAAGTTGGACAAGTATCAGAAGAAATCGCTCGCGAGGCACTTCGTTTGGCTTCTCATAAACTAAGCGTCAAGACTAAAATAGTCACTAAAGAAAGTGGTGTTAATTAATGAAAATAGAAGAGATTAGAAAATTGACACTCGAAGAAATAGATAAAAAAGTCGTCGAATGTAAAGATGAGCTATTTCGTTTAAGAATGCAACAATCAAACGGTATGCTTCGTGAAACTCACAAGATACATGAGCTTCGCAAGACTATCGCGAGACTTAAAACGATTGCAAACGAAAAAAAGAATGGAGGTAACTAATTATGAGTGAAACTAAAAAAGTAACTCTAGTAGGTAGAGTAGTAAGCGATAAAATGGATAAGACTATCACAGTTTTAGTTGAAACTCAAAGAAAGCATCCATTATATGGTAAGATGGTAAAATATTCTAAAAAATACCATGCCCATGATGAAAAAAATGAAGCAAAAGTAGGAGATACAGTTAAGATAGTACAAACTAGACCACTCGCTAAGACAGTCGATTATGAACTAGTACAAGTACTTGAAAAAGCTGTAATCTTATAAGGGGTGTAATTATGATACAACCAGAAAGTAGATTAAAAGTCGCAGATAACTCTGGAGCAAGAGAAATTTTGGTCATCAGAGTTTTGGGCGGAAGTAAAGTTAGATATGCTAACATCGGAGATGTCGTCGTCGGAACAGTTAAAAAAGCTCTTCCAAACGGAAACGTCAAAAAAGGTAAAGTAGTTAAGGCTGTTATAGTAAGAAGCGTAGAAGGCAAGAGAAGAGCAGATGGAAGTTACATCAAGTTCGATGACAATGCTTGTGTACTAATCAAAGAAGACAAGTCACCAATCGGTACTCGTGTTCTTGGACCAGTTGCTAGAGAACTTCGTGATAAAGATTATGCGAAGATCGTCTCATTGGCTCCAGAAGTTTTATAGGAGGATGAATTCATGAAGATTAAAGTTGGAGATAACGTCAAAGTAATCGCCGGTGCCGATAAAGGTAAAACCGGTAAAGTAATCAAGACTTTGAAGAGAGATAACCGCGTCATCGTCGAAGGCGTTCACGTCGTCAAAAGGCACATGAAACCTAATCGTATGAACGAGACAGGCGGAATCATCGAAATCGAAAGATCTATCGATGCATCTAATGTAAAACTCGTTAGTGATAGTCCTAAGAAAGAAACAGCCAAAAAGGAAACGAAGACTGTAAAAGCAGCAACAACTACTAAAAAGAAAAGCACGAAGGAGAGTGAAAAATAATGACAGAGTTTAAGAAAATGTACGATGAAAAAATCGTTAAAGACTTGATGGATGAATTTCACTATACTTCAAAAATGCAAGTACCTAAGCTCGAAAAAATCGTCGTTAACATAGGTTGCGGAGATGCAGCTCACGACGAAAAATATATCGAAGCAGCAACACGCGAATTAGCTTTAATCACTGGTCAAAAGCCAGTTACTACGAAGGCTAAGAAGTCAATTGCCGGTTTCAAAATAAGAGAAGGCAACGTCATAGGTACGAAGGTCACATTACGTGGCGACAAAATGTATACGTTTATGGAAAAATTGGTCAAAATCGTTTTACCAGCAGTGCGCGACTTTAGAGGTATATCTAATAAAGCGTTCGACGGTAAAGGAAATTATACTTTAGGTTTAAAAGACCAATTAGTTTTCCCAGAAGTCGTCTATGATGACGTAGTTAAGGTAAGAGGTATGGACATCGTGTTCGTAACGACTGCTGAAACTAACGAAGAAGCATTAAAATTATTGAGTGGCTTTGGAATGCCATTTAGAAAGT
>CAZLNI010000143.1:0-2610 GCA_964560995.1 uncultured Muribaculaceae bacterium | reverse complement strand
CTGTACTATCATAAGCTGTCGCGAGACCTTCTAATGCTTCCTTTAAAAGAGTTAAGTTCTCTTTCGAGTAGTAGGCAATGGCGACCGCGATGATTACCACGAGTATGCTCGATGCCATCGAGATTAGAGCACTTATAAACTTAGAAGCATAGATGGCTTTCTTCGAAACGGGCAAAGTGTGTGTCAGATAGGATTCATCTTTATAAATGTTCGTCACAAATCTTGTCCACACTCTCATCAAGTTATTTATGACGACAGAGAATAGACAGGAAATCATAATTATATTAGATATATAGCCCATAAAATGCAAAATTGCACTTCCTTCGCACATCCAGAGAATGCGCGTTAAGAAACTAAATATTATGCTTAATGCATAGAGTACGATTAAGGCTTTATAAATATATTTTAAATCGTATTTTAAAAGTTTTTTTACCATCTGAATAACCTCCTAAATATTTCGTTGATAGAAGCTTTTTCCCGTTCACGGAGAGTGTCCGTATCCGAAGTGAGAACTATTTTGCCTTTATCGATGAATATTACTTCATCTAAGATTCTCTCTATATCTTCTATGAGATGTGTCGAAATGAGGATACTAGAATTTTCGTTAAAGTTCGATAGAATCGTGTCTAATATATAATCTCTCGTCGCAGGGTCTACTCCTCCTAATGGTTCGTCCAAAATATAGAGGTCTACCTCTCTACTCATTACGAGAATAAGTTGAAGTTTTTCTTGCATCCCTTTACTCATCTTGGATATTTTACTATCTATATCGAGGTTTAAGTCTTTCAGTAAACGCATAGCATTTTCTCTTGAGAAGTCCTCGTAGAAGTCTTCAAAAAAGTCGAGCGTTTCTTTGACGGTCATCGATTTATCTAAGTAAGTTCTCTCTGGCAAATACGAAATCTTCTTTTTAGTGTTTGGATTTGGCGCCTCTCCCTCGATTAAAACTTGACCAGATGTCGGCGTCAGCAAGTCGTTTATCAGTTTTATAAGGGTGGTTTTGCCCATGCCATTTTTGCCGAGCAGACCGATTATTTTACCGCGTGGGATGGTGAGGTTTGTTTTTCTCAATACTTCTTTATTGCCGAACGATTTAGATAGATTGACACATTTTACTAATTCTTTTTTCATTTGTTTTCTCCTATTCTATTCAGATAATCTTTAGCTTCGTCGATGGTAATGCCCAATTTTGTCATATCGCTTAAATACTTCTTTGAAAGAGATTCGGCATATTTTGCTTGATAAGATGCGATTAACTCTGCATCGGCACTTACAAATTTGCCATTCGTCCGTTCTGTGCGAATTAATTTTGCCTCTTCAAGTTCATTTAGAGCTTTTTGTACCGTATTGGGATTTGTCTTCGAAGCTAAAGCGAGGTCGCGTACTGATGGAAGTTTATCTCCAGGTTTTAGTTGCCCAGATATTATGTATCTTTCTAGTTGCTCAACTAATTGAATGTAAATCGGTCTTACGTTATCAAAGTCAAATTTCATCTCACACCTCGTTGTATTACTTGAATAACACAATAATACAATAGGTTTTGTTCTTTGTCAATAAAAAAAGCAATCAAATTGCCTTTCTCAAAATTAATTTCAGCTAACTACTACACCTTTTACTACGTTTGAAGTAGATGACTTAGTTGCAATCATATTGTCGACCAACTCTGAAGCATCAGCAGTATAATTCACAGTTATTTTACCACTTTGAGTGGAAACATTAGAAAACATCCACTTATAATCAGTACATTTTGTCCCTTTTATTGTGATTGTTGCTGTTAAACTGCTACACTCGGAAAACATATGTAACATATTATTCACGTTACTTGTATTAAAATTACTTATATTCAGTGTCGCTAAATAATTGCAACCAGAGAACATATAACTCATATCAATCACATTAGTCGTATCAAATTTACTTAAGTCTAAAATTGTTAGACTACGGCAGCTTCTAAACATATGTTGCATAGTAGTTACATTTCTTGTATTAAAATTACTTACATCTAATGCTGTTAAGCTACTGCAATTATTGAACATGGAGTACATAGTAGTTACATTACTTGTGTCAAAGTTTTTTACATCTATCATAGTTAAACTGCTACAATTAGCAAACATAGATTGCATATTAGTCACATTGCTCGTGTTAAATCCACTTACATCTAAATTGGTTAATTTACTACACCCATTAAACATACCAAGCATAGATGTTACATTAACAGTGTTAAAATTACTTACATTTAATACAATTAAATTGTTACAATACCGAAATATATTTGTCATATTAGTAACATTGCTTGTGTCAAAGCCACCTACTTCTAAAGCTGTTAGTTTACTGCAACTTTCGAACATACCACCAATATTAGTAACATTACCTGTATCAAAATTACTTAAATCTAACTGAGTCAAACTACTACAGTTATAGAACATAGATAGCATATTACTTACTTTACTCGTGTTAAAACTACTTACATCCAGTGTCGCTAAACTACTACAACCATTGAACATGTTGCTCATACTGGTTACATTACTTGTATCAAAATTGCCTACATTTAATGTAGTCAAGTTGCTACAGCCCTTGAACATACTGCTCATATTTGTTACATTGCTCGTATCT
>CAZLNI010000142.1:0-2634 GCA_964560995.1 uncultured Muribaculaceae bacterium | reverse complement strand
CCACCCCCCGTCCCGCAAGCGCGAACTAAAACTATAAGACTCCGACGACTAAAGCCAGCAGTATATTTATAATTTTCTTATTCATAAAAATCCTCTTTTCTATTTAATTACGAAAATTCTATCTAAAATGCCTTTTAAAGCACTTATCACTAAGACCGCTATAGTGGCGGATGCATATGGTATAACAAACGATAAAGCGAAAGTCAACACCGCTATCAAAATTCCAGAAACAATCTGTCCCTTAGTCGTATAGCTCGAACTGTATAAGTTAGGTGCCACGAAGACGAAGACAAACAGGAAGTTATAACCGAATATATAAGGCAAGATACCCAAATAATTATTACTTATTACATTTGTAATGACTGACAAGATAATAAATACTAAGGAAGCAGTGAAGACAGTCTCTTTTTTGTAAAGCTTATTCGCGGATAAAAATCCCATAGCCAGCAAAATCAAGAACGCGTTAGTAGAAAATATTCCTCCTGCTCCACTGCCAAAAAATAGATCGTATCCGTCGTAATTTAACGCCGTATTTGCTTGATACACGTTTTGGAACGTGTTTAAACCTAGAAGTGCATTTATGCCAAAAATTACTAAATAGATGAGTGCCACTTTGTTGACGTTAACTTTAGAGAACGATAAACTGAAGATGAAAGTCACCGCGAAGACGACTAAAAAATTGCTGCCGACCGATAACATAGCTCCGACTAAAGTTGCTTCGACGATGTCTCCCTTCAATTTGTTTAAAATCTGTCTATCGAGTTTGCTTCCTTTCTTCCACTCCCTTAAGAACCCTCCTAAAAAGCTACCTAAGATGCTTGAAAGCAAGATAATAAGAGGTCTTAACATTTCGTAGAAGTTTATTAAGCCTCTACTGTAGAGATGCAAACCATTTTTGTACCAGCCGAACGCTATTAAGGGCACGAGTGCTAGCAGATACATGAGATATAATCGAGTATTAAAATTGCGACTTTTCATGACTCTTTAAACCCTTTCATCTTCTCTTTCAGTTTTTGATTAGTCGGACACACGTAATCGCATAGTCCGCACTGTATACAAGTATCGTAGTACTCGCTCTTAACTTTGCCATCGTGGTCAAAGACGTATTTAGGATTTAGCCCCATCGGACAGGTTTTCGAGCAAAGACCACAGTTTAGACACTTTTCTGGCATGCTGGCACTTTTCTTTGTTACGTATATCCCATCGATTTCGTCGTCGATAACTAACTTCAAGCTATCGACTTTCGTTCCATAGAGGAAACCATTTACATATACGTCGACATCTTTACATGTGAAGTCAAAATTATGGACAAAAACCTCTGATAGCAGTGTGCCAAGCTTGACTCTAACGACGGCGTTGGGGCTGACTCCCTTACCCGTTATAGTCAATAACTTCGACGTCAGTGGCTTCTGTCTTTTTAAAATGTGGTACAAATATAGTACTTCTTCGACTTCGATAGTCGTTGCTCCTTCTATTTTTAGTAGCTTTTTTAGGACTCTCGCGTCCCCATTTGGATAGACGTCGGGAATCAATCGAAGCTCTATGTTGGGATATGTTCCCAAGTGGTTAGTCAACTTCCCTATCATTTCGCTGTCAGTATTTTTAATCACGAAATAAATCTTTTGGGCATCCATAACCGACCCTAAAAAATCGGACATCTCTAGAACATCTTCTAAAGAAGTATCTAAAAGAAATTTCTTGTTAGCAAAATTAGGGTCTTTTTCTATGCCGTTGATGATTAGTATCGAGTTTGTCACCAAATATTTATCGAATAATCGTTCTTTTCTATAGCGATAAGAGTTTTCTCTTAATATTTGTAGAAATTCATCTTTACTGTAATCCAAAATGACTTTTTTGAGGCTCCTTTTCGATCGGACGTTCTCTTTAAAGTCGTTCTCTATGACGATGCTTATCACGGATGACTCGCTATAATAATCCATCTTTTTAAGACCTAGTACTTTGCCGCTGATGGGTGATTTTAGTATGTAACCCTCTTTACTCATCGCGACGATGTCATGTTTATATACGTAGTCGCCATCAGACACTTTTAACTGAAAGCCACTTTCGATAGGCAAAAAGACAAATTTAGGATTCAAAAATTGCTTTATATCTTTTTCTAATGAGATACTATCATCTCTTTTGATGGTTACTTCTTGCATATAATTCACCACCTTAATTATATAAAAAAAAGAACTATAAATCTAGTGGTTTTAGCTCTCTATCAAAAATTTGTACACTTTGAGATTTTTATCGAGGGGACTTTCATCTATCGAACTCAATAACTTCTCCCGCGAATAATCGTTAACTCTATTAAAATAGAGATAGTATAGATACTTAGATAAATCTTCATCGGAAGTGGTCTCAACTTTCTCCCTCAAGAACTTCTTCATCTCGACTTCGATCGAAAGCCCCCTTTCATAATGCACTTTCTGTTCGAAAAAGTTTACTTCTAACTTCGTCTCTTTCAAACCTAAGGCATATTCACATACGTCGAGTTCATCTTCGTATTTAAGAAAGCTTCTAAGTGCTATGGTCCCATCATCAGCTAACTTTAAGGCAACCGCATTTTTCCCGTCCGATAACACGAGATGACCCTTATAATCTATTTGCCCTTCGAAAAGAAGAACTTTTGTT
>CAZLNI010000141.1:0-2640 GCA_964560995.1 uncultured Muribaculaceae bacterium | reverse complement strand
TTCATAATAACCCCTCAAAGTTAGACGCTATTCTACAGTATATCCACTAAAAAATCAACAGTTAAAGAATAAGAAGAACATTTTAAAAAGGTAAAAACCCGCTAAAACCCCTCTGGCACTAGTAATTCGATATTAACACTAAACGCTTTATATTATAAAAAAAGAATTCACTATTTTTCCGAATTCCTTTTGTTTATCAATGTCTTTTTCTTTTCTACTAATATTATCGATAAAATATAATGTATGATTCCGAGTGCAGTTGCTGGTAAAGCAAAATATATAATCGGCCCTTCAAAAGTGAGACCGCATAGGAATAGACCTATCGCATCACCGATCAAAGTGGCACAATATTTCATAGTCGTTAAAACTAATGAATATTCTTCATCAATGCTATTTACAAAGAAAGACGAAAAAATGAAATTATGTGTCGAGTTCGTTAAGAGCATATAGACTATAGTCGCGAATAGGACCTGTGGACTACCTGTGATTACACAAGATACATAGAGGATTACTCTTATACCAAATTTAAAGATAATGTTTATTTGATCGTTTTTAAACCGCAGATATTTAACTATCACCATCGACATAATTGTCGAGATTACCCCTAAGCCTAGGATTAGAAAGCTTGCGACTTGGGAAGAGAACTCCAGATTTTTTGTTAAAAGCAGCATCGGCATGCCGAGCAAACTAGTCCATACAGCCGAACCGAGCAGGTTATGCCCCAAAAAGAAGAGAAATAATTTGTTTTCTTTAAAATATCTAACAGTCTTTTTTACATTCAATGCTTCTTTCTTATTTTGACTTTCTATATTTATAGAAATCAATATGACAAATGATATAAAAGTAAATATTAAGGATATTATTAGACAACTATTATAATCTATCTCATAACCGATTAGTACTTTTCCTAATATTATTGACCCCAATAGAAGACCAATCTTATCAAAAAACGATTCGACAAAACCCTTCTTTGCATATAGAACATCGCTTTTTGCAAAGTTCATCATCAGTGGATACGTCGAAGATAAAATCAATTGAGTAAACGCTATATCGAAAAACATTAAGAATTTTATCGAAAAGAAGTTTTGAGTGCCATTTAAAAATACTAGAATTACTCCGATTATCATCTTCAATATCAAGACGATGTTCATACCCTTTTTAAGTTTGTCAATCGGAACTCTGAGAGTAAAATAGAAGAGCGCCAAAACAGTGACGATGTTCGAAATACTTTTAATGTGGCTTATCGTAACTGTCGATATGTCGTTTGCGCTCATCCAAAGATCTCTATAGTTGTCAAATACGCCGATGGATAAACCAAAAAAGGCAAGAAAAACTAAGAGCCAAAATCCTTTCTTGTTTGTTTCCTTATCCAAATTATCACTACCTTAAAACGATTATAACATATCTTTTTTACTCGTGCAAATGCGCCTCTTTTTCTAGTAAATTTTAGTCAGAAAAAGTTTTTTAAAAAAAGTGCAAAAAAAGGTTGACTTTATTATGCGTTTCAATTAATATATGAAATACCAATTCACTTTTAACGAAGGCGAATTGGTGCTAGTATCACACTAGCCAACCCCTTTTTATTCTTTTTTATGAAGCAGCCCTTCAGGGGGGACTGCTTCTCTTTTTTTTACAATTTTTAATCACAAAAAAATAAATTGGGTTTCTCACCCTAATTTATTTTTTCTTTTTAGCTAACATAGATATGATGAAACTTTTTAACCCTGGTTTTGCTTCCATACTTGGTCTTTTTATTCCATCTGGTAAAGCCATGCGAATTAAGCCTTTTTTAAATAAGATAAAATCTTTTAGAAATGCCGACTGGTAACCTAACAATTCAAATTCTATCGGCAAATCTTTTCTTTTTCGTCTTTCTGGTTCACACATTTGACTAAGTTCTAAAGCTATATCTCTTCTTCTGTCAGCGTAGCTTTGACCACAAGAAATTAACTCCTTTTCATCCATATCTTTTATTTCATTATAATCAGCTATCCAATCTAAACCTTTAAAGTAATCGATAAAGTTTTCGCCTTCAAGTTTTATAAATTCCCATCTGTTAACATTATTTACACAAAATCCATCTTTGACTATAGCTAAAAGTACGAATGCAGGAATAGGTAGACTAGATGACTGTAGATAGGCCAAATCGTTCTTTTGAACATATACACAATTTTCTGTAATTATTTTCATTTCTAGGATTCGCCGCCTTTTGTTTCTGATTACATTATCATATATCGCGGAGTTTTTCAATGGCTGACTTAAAATTGTCGACGCCTATAAGCAAAATGTCCATTTTACGAGATTCCTTTACTTCTAAGGCTTCTTCATAATTCTCCATAGGACAGATGAATACTTCTGCTCCATCTTTATAAGCTCCCAAGAGTTTATATTTAACGCCACCTATCTCGCCGACGTGACCTTCTTTATCTATTGTACCTGTGCCCATAATCTTATGCCCTTTGGTTATGTCTTCTTCGACGATGCGGTTATATATTTCTAACGCTGTCATGAACCCGCCAGAAGGCCCAGATTCGCTCGACTTCGTCTTTATTTCGATGTTAAAAGGCGTCTCGTATTCACTCACAGTCGCAATGGATACTCCCACCTTTGCGACACCATCTAATTCTATCAATTCGACTT
>CAZLNI010000140.1:0-2670 GCA_964560995.1 uncultured Muribaculaceae bacterium | reverse complement strand
ATAGTCGGCGAACTCACCTTTTAAGTATAGAGGATATGCTGCCGCGGCAATAATCGTCGCGTTATCTGTACAATACTTCATCGGTGGTACAGAGAATTCTACGTCGCATTCTTGACACATCTTTTTAAGCTCAGAACGCAAATAAGTATTCGCACTAACTCCACCCGCTATGATTAACCTCTTTAGCCCATAACGTTCGATTGCCAAACGCGATTTGCGTACCAATTCGTCGACAGCTACATCTTGAAAAGATCTTGCCAAATCGCACTTATTTATTTCGTGTCCCCTTTGGGTTTCATTGTGAACTAAATTTATTATATAGCTTTTTAAACCACTGTATGAAAAGTTAAGCGAATCGTCGTCCATTGGAGTCGGCAATTCATAAGTGTGACTCCCTTCTTGGGCATGTTTATCTATGTTAGGTCCTCCTGGATATTTGAAACCTATAATTCTCGCAATTTTGTCGTAGCATTCGCCAACGGCATCATCCAAAGTTGAACCTAAAACCTCAAAGTCGTAATCGCCTTTTAACAATATAAGCTCTGTATGCCCTCCACTGACGACTAAGCCCAAAGACGGAAATTTCATCTTAGAAACTAAATTATTCGCATATATATGTCCCGCGATATGGTTAACTGCTATAAGTGGCTTTTTATGAATCATCGCGATTGTCTTCGCGAATTCTAAACCTACAAGAAGACATCCCATTAAACCAGGCGCATAGGTAACTGCCACTGCATCTATATCGTCCCAAGAAACATTTGCATTTCTCATCACGTCATCTAAAACGAAAGTTATATTTTCAGTGTGCATCCTACTTGCTATTTCTGGGACTACTCCTCCGAATTCTGCATGTGTATCCATTTGAGTCGCTACACAAGTATAGACGTCTTCACATCCATTTTTGACGATTGCTATGCTAGTCTCATCACAGCTCGATTCTATTCCTAATATATATATATCTTTTTTCATCTTATCACCTTTTCCATTGCAAGTGCATCTTCTCCATCTTTATAATAATTCTCAATAGGTCTAATCTTTTTAAAACCGTTTTTTTCGTAAAAAGAGATAGCTACTTCGTTAGATTTTCTTACTTCTAAAATCATCTTCTTTATATCTAAGTCTCTACTCAAATGTTCTATAAAAGCCGAACCGATTCCCAATTTACGATACTTTTCATCGACGACTAAATATAGAATTTCTGCGACCTCATAAAGTTTTATAAACTGGATAAATCCGATTACTTCTTCACCCTTTGTATAGACTAAAACTTTTTCCAGTTCTCCTCGCTTAGATACGTCGTAATTATCTTTTAATACGTGCCCTAACCTATTGACCGCAAGCTTTTGCTCTCTAGTTAATTCTTCTATCATTTCAATGCATCGATTTCCTTCACGTATATCGGATTAACCGTATGTGGGTTACAGCTTTCTTTTGTTTCCATATATTTAAATATTTTTTCACAATCTATCATGCGTTCTTTTAAAACGATAAAGTTATTTTCTTGGACATATTCTAAAAACTCTGCTTTTCTTTGATACATGAAATCGACGTATCCATCATCCGTTTTCCTAGCACTGTAAACTCCTTTAGCATCTTCCACTGTTGCTATGTCGAAATCTTCATTCGCACATACGCCAAACATTTCTAGGGACGAAATAACCTTAATAGAGATATTCAAACTGTACGCTATAGTTTTGGCGATAGTCACTCCTATTCTAACTCCGGTAAAACTGCCAGGTCCATTTACGACGACTACTTCTTGAACATCAGTAACTTCGATTTCTGCTTCCTTTAATAGCTCATCCAAAAGTGGCATGACTATCTCACTATGGCTGCGATTACTTATTCCATCCTTTTTATAAATATTACCATCTTTTAAAATTGCCACAGTGACTTTCTCACTATGCGTATCTATGAATAACTTTGTCATTTAGACCCCTCCAAACGCCTATATTATAGCGCACTTTTCCAAAAAAAAATAGAGTAAAACTCTACAATACAGCATTGAGTAAATCTTCATACTCTGTTCCATATGGAATAAAAGTTATAACTCTAGTTTCTTCATCTATTACTTTAAACTTTATCTCTAATCTCTCGGACCATTCGATAATAGTGACTCCGCCTTTAGTAAAATAATCTGTTAAACCAACAGACCCATCATCGCCATCTTCTAATCTGTATACGTCCATATGATAAAGAGGCAATTCACCTGTTAAATATTCTTTTACTAAATTAAAAGTGGGACTCGTTATGTTCTCGTCGATGCCTAAAGATTGAGCAAAACCATTAACGAATACTGTTTTACCACTACCTAATTCTCCTTTAAGACAGATGACCATATTCGGAAATTTTTCAGATTCTATGTTTTGTGCTAATTCCATAGTTTCTTGTTCGTTATGACTTGTATATTTATATTCTGTTTCCATTATTCTATCACCAAATTAATTATATAAAAATTTCTCTATAAAGGTCAACCCATTTTTTAGAAATATGTAAAACTAATAAGAGCTCCTTATAACATCGTCATAATACTCTTTATCCTATCAGATGACAATTTAGTACATTCTGATACTAACTTAGGGTCTAGCCCCTTTTTTAACATATTGATGGCTGTCTCTTCTTTTTCGATTTCACGGCCTTCTGTTAAGCCGAGTTCTTTGCCTTCTG
>CAZLNI010000139.1:845-2691 GCA_964560995.1 uncultured Muribaculaceae bacterium | reverse complement strand
GACAGAGACGAGCTATTATACGCTGTAAACTATGCCCATCTATATAATGTAAAAGTTTACGTTACGCTTAACACACTAATTTACGAAGACGAAATAGACGATTTTATAAAGACAGTCATATTTATCCATGAAATCGGAGTAGATGCCGTTTTAGTTCAAGACTTCGGTATGATGACTTTGATAAGAAAAGTAACACCAAACTTGACGATTCATGCCAGCACACAGTTTCATACGGGCAACAAAAACACCGTAGAACTCTTACATAAGTACGGCATAAAAAGAGTAGTCATCGATAGGGAGATGTCTTTAACTGACCTCGATGATTTACCCGACGATGTCGAAATTGAAGTTTTCATACACGGAGCCCTGTGCGTTTCCTATTCTGGACAATGCCTTTTCTCTAGCTTAGTTTTAGATAGAAGTGGTAACAGAGGAGAGTGTGCGGGTCTATGCCGTCTACCATATAGAATTAAAGATAATGGCGTAATCGATGCGCATGCTGCATACCACCTAAGCCTTAAAGACCTTTGTGGAGTAGACTCATTATATGAGCTATTAAAAAGAGGCATTTCATCTTTGAAAATAGAGGGGCGCATGAAAAGTCCTCAATATGTCGGTTATATCACTAAGATTTATAGGTCACTTATCGATTCGTTTTATGAAGGCGAAAAGAAGAAATTATCTATAGAAGAAATAGACAACATGAAAACATTATTCAATCGTGAGTTAACTAAAGGTTTCTTAGGAAAAGAAGATAATGCGGAAATCGTTAACTTGCATTCACCTAATCACATCGGATTGCACTTAGGAACATACCGCCCACTCAAAGATAAAATAGAACTATCCCTCGATAGAGACTTGCACCAATCGGATACGATTAGACTCAAAGCTGACGAAAAGGGAGTAGTAGTAAACTATTTATATGACCGAAAAGGGAACCTTATAAACCTAGCTAAAAAAGGCTCAGTTGCATACATCGATAATTTTCTAGGCATTAAAAATAAAGGGGAATTGAGGCTCGTCGCAAGCAGACTCCTTAACGATAAAATAGATAATTTGCCAACTAGAAAAGTACCTATATCAATGGAATTTCAAGCTAGCCTTGCTAAACCACTTTCATTGACAGTTAAAGAAGGAATACACACTCTAACGATTAAGGGAAGCATTCCAGAAAAGGCCCAAAATAGACCGATAGCCGAAGAAGATATAAAAAGACAGCTTAGTAAAGTCGGGTCGACAGTTTATGAAATAAAGGAGTTATCTATAAAGATAAGTGACTCCCTATTTATAAATCTTAAAGAACTTAACGAGCTGAGAAGAAAGGCCTTGAGTGCTCTAGATAAAGTTAGGACGACAGCTCCAGAAATCACCATTAACGACTATGAAAAGAAAACCTTTGAAAATACCTATAACATCCCCAAAATAATGGTGACAGTTTCTACTGAAGAACAATATAAAGTTGCTTCCAAGTATGCTACGCTTATCTTTTCTTCTGATACGTCATTGATAAAAAGATATCCCAATATATTGCCCAAATACGTCGATAGCCGAGCCCAAATAACAAATAGCACTTACTTGATTTCTGACTATGGATTTCTCGTCAAAACTAAACCTAACGATATAGTATTTACAGATTACATGATGAACGTCACAAACAGCGTCACCATTGCAAGTTTAATTGAAGAAAATATAAAAGGAGTTTGTCTTTCGGTAGAACTACAGGATGAAAAAATAGATATCATGCATAGATATGCCGATATGTCTAAAGTTGGCATCATGGTCTATGGCAAAGTCGAGTTGATGAAGATGAAATATAACCCTCTCAATGAAAGAGGCACACATCTAT
>CAZLNI010000139.1:0-835 GCA_964560995.1 uncultured Muribaculaceae bacterium | reverse complement strand
TAGTAGATATAAACGACTGTGAATACTTAATAAGGAGTGATGATTATTATCACTATTTGATGAGTTCAAAACCTATAAACAGACTTGAATCTCTTAATGATTATTGTAAATGGGGAGTAGGTTTTATCCGTTTCGATTTTATTGACGAATCGATGGACGAATGTAAAAAAATCCTCGAAAAAGCGCATACAATTATACATCGAGAATAAACTTAAGTGATTTACTTTAAATATAAAATATGTTAAAATTTAATTAGAAGACAAGGTGATTTTGTGACTAATAACAAAAAGAAAGAAAAAATCGATATTAGAAAATATGTTAACTTTGCTTTATCGATGATAGCCATTGTTCTTATCGCTCTCATATCTATAAAACTCTATCATACATATCAAAACAACAAGTTGGGTGAAAGTGATTTTGCGCGGATGGCTGGTAGTATTCAATACGACGACATAGAAAACGCGACGAGCGAGATGTCAACTGACAGTTTCATATTGATAAGTTATGTTAAAGATGAAGAGGTTAAAAACTTTGAAGACCAACTTAAAAAAACAGTAATTGAACACGAATTACAAAACAATTTTTACTATTTAAACGCGACAGATTTGATGCTAGAAGAAAACTATCAAGACTCTCTTAATAAGAAGTTTAATCTCAAAGACCCTTATGAGATAGATATGCTACCTGCCATCTTATATTATAAAGAAGGTAAGTTCATGACAAGCATTTCTAGTTCTAAAAACAGGATGTTGACGGTAGACGATTTTGATAAATTATTAGATAGTTACGAAGTATCGAACACTAAGTAAAATGACAAGTGAGCATTTTACTTTTA
>CAZLNI010000138.1:838-2703 GCA_964560995.1 uncultured Muribaculaceae bacterium | reverse complement strand
ACACCCTAAGGTGCTTAAAAACTGTGGCTATGATCCAGAAGTTATGAGTGGATTTGCTTTTGGGTTCGGTGTTGAAAGATTGGCGATGTTGAAATATGGCATCACTGATATTCGTGTATTTTATCAAAACGATCTCAGAAATAGAGCAGATAGGAAGGATGTGTAAATATGATGCGAATTAGCACGAACTGGTTAAATGACTATGTCGATATCAGCGACGAAAATCTCAAAGAATTAGCTGGAAAGATAACTAATGCTGGCGTCAATGTCGAAAGTGTAGAAGATTATAACACTCCTAATTTGGTGGTAGGGCAAATCTTAGATGTCTTTGACCACCCAGATTCTGACCATTTACATGTCTGTAAGGTCGATGTTAAAGGAGAAATCATCCAAATCATCTGTGGAGCAAATAACTTAGAAAAGAAGATGAAAGTTATAGTCGCAAGAGAAGGTTGCGTTTTACCTGGTGGCGAAATAAAAAAGACGGTTATGCGCGGCGTAGAATCGGAAGGTATGCTATGTGCTCTAATGGAACTCGGATTAGAAGAAGATACGCCGGAGAACTATGCAAAAGGTATATGCAAACTGCCTGATGAAGCTTTAATAGGAACGAACCCCTATAACTATTTGGGCTTATCAGATACTATCTATAACTTAGATTTAAATCCAAATAGGGAAGCAGATTGTACTAATCATTTAGGCTTTGCTTATGAAGTTGCGAGCATTTTAGGAAAAAAAGTTGAAAAGCCAGAGACTAAATGTAAGACAATTGAAGAGAGTGTAAACGACGCATTGGATGTCCAAGTCATCACGGATAATTGTACGATGTATAATGCGAGAAAAGTACGCAATGTCGTCATCAAAGAGAGTCCAGACTTTATTAAAGAAAGACTCATCAACTGCGGCATGCGTCCAATAAATAACGTAGTCGATATAAGTAACTATATCATGCTCGAATATGGACAGCCTCTTCATTTCTTCGATGCGAAGAAGCTAGGAAAACATATACTCGTTCGCATGGCTGAGAAAGGCGAGAAAATTGTAACTTTAGATAACGTCAAACGCGATTTAACGCCAGAAGATATAGTTATTACAGATGGAGAAAAGTCCGTGTGTATTGCCGGGGTTATGGGCGGTTTAAACAGCGGTATCGACGAAAATACTAAGGATGTCATCATCGAGTCTGCTATCTTCGACCCTTTAAAAATTCGTTATACTTCAATCAGATTGGATTTAAAGAGTGAAGCCAGCAGAAGATACGAACATGGCTTAAACTACGAATATACGAAGGAAGCGATAGATAGGGCTTGTTATCTATTAGAAAAATATGCCGATGCAGAAGTCCTATCGGATACGATAACTTATGACAACGTCGATAAAACTCCTAAGGTCGCAAAAGTCAGTCTAGAGAAAATAAACTCTCTTCTCGGTTTAGAGTTGACTTTAGACGACGTCAAAAAGAACTTAAACAATTTACAATTCCCATTCGATTTGAAAGGGACAGAGTTCACAGTGACGATTCCTATGCGTAGAAATGATGTTACGATGTGCGAAGACCTCGTCGAAGAGGTGGGAAGACTATATGGATATGAACATATTCAAAACCATATGCCAGTTTCTTCAATACGTAAGGGAAGCTACGTCGGAAATGTCGCATTGCGAAAAGCGATATCTAAAAGATTGAGGTCGCTCGGGTTAAACGAGACACGAACTTATACTTTGATTAGTCCAACGATGGATGCGATGTTCAATTACGATCGAAAGGAACCTATTCCTGTTCTCAAACCTTTAAGTACAGACAAGAGTATAATTAGACAATCTATCTTACCTTCTCTAATGGGTGTGCTAGAGTACAACTTAGCTAG
>CAZLNI010000138.1:0-828 GCA_964560995.1 uncultured Muribaculaceae bacterium | reverse complement strand
AATACTAAAGATGTAAATATTTATGAAATAGCTAATACTTATTCTAATACTTCTCTAGAAGAAACGAAGCTAGCTATTCTCATGAGTGGAGATTATATCGTAAATACTTGGCAAGGATTAAAAGTAAAGGCAGATTTCTATTGTTTAAAAGGGATTGTTACAAATCTATTAGATTATTTAGGTTACCAAGATAGATATTCCTTTACTTCGACTCAAGATGTTCCCGATATGCATCCAGGTGCGACAGCTATCATAAATAAAGATAATAATCCAATCGGTTACATGGGACGAGTACATCCGAGAGTTTCTAAAAAAGAGACATACGTATTAGAGCTATCTTTAAATAAACTTAGTAGTAGAAAGACAGGGGCTTATAAATTTAAAGAGCAAAACAGATACCCTAGTATAGTAAAAGATGTCGCCTTCGTTATGCCGAAAGAAATGGTTTCTCAAGAAGTCGAAAGAGAAATAAAGCGTGCAGGGGGAAAACTCCTTAGAAGTATCGACATATTCGATTTGTATCAAGGTGACAACATAGGACAAAACGAAAAATCGATCGCGTACTCGCTCACTTTTGAAGATGATTCAAGAACACTCACGAGCGAAGAAGTAAACGAATTGTTTAATAAAGTGATAAACGAAGTTACGAAAAAATTAAATCTTAAGATAAGAAATTAACGGAGTAGCATCCGTTTTTTCTTTTGCTTTTTAAATCCTCTAAATAAAACATTAATAAGTAGAGAGATGGCTTTAGATTTGGTATAATTATTTTAATTGCAAACGATAATATACATAAAACAAACGAAATTTGGTAGAACGAAACCCAGT
>CAZLNI010000137.1:0-2736 GCA_964560995.1 uncultured Muribaculaceae bacterium | reverse complement strand
TCGTAACAACCCGTACAAAATAAAATTAATAAAATCAACAATATTTTTTTCATATATAGTTCCCCTCATAAAGATCGACATTGGCAATATAAGCCAAAAAGGCGATAAAAGTCATCGACAACCCATAAAGCCCTAAAAAGCTTGCCGCCAAAAGAAAGACAAAGCGCATGACCCTTAAGGCATTAACTAATTTGACTTCGGTAAAGATAAGACTAGAAATAAAGGAAATTGCCACGACTATAATCATTATGGGACTGACGAATCCAGCGTTGACAGCAGCTTCTCCCAGTATCAAAGCTCCTAAAATCGATGCACTGCTACCGTAGTTACTCGGAAACCTTATGTCGGACTCTCGCAATATTTCACATATTACTAGCATTATTACGGCTTCGACTATGGCGGGGAAAGGCACGCCACTTCGCTGCTCTGAAAAACTTATCAGAAGGGAAGTCGGAATCGCTTCTTGGTCAAAATTGATAAGTGCGATATAAATAGCAGGTGTCATGACCGTCAAGAAGAGACACAAATATCTAAGAACCCTAATGAAATCGTCTGTCGTAAAAGGATTAATAAAATCCGAAAAATGGGCATCGATGATTAGTACAAAAGGCGTATTGTCTATTGTAATAGCGATATAACCTTTGAGCAAGTAACGTGCGACTATGGCAGGCGTCTCAGTCTTCAAAATAGTAGGAAAGACGTTGCTCTTTTTTAATTCTTGCACGACATCATAAGAATCTATAACCTCGCGGTCTTTAAAAGAATCGAGTTTTTTCTTTATTTTGTTGAGAGTATCTTTATTCGTTTTATCATCTATATAGATGAGCCCAAGTTTAGTCTTTGTATAAATGCCACGGTCGACAGCTTCTATTTTTAAGTTTTTATTCTTAATTCGGCGTTTAATTAACCCGACGTTCTTTTGATAATTTTCACAAAATGAGTCTTTTGGACCGTACATATTAGGTTCCGTTTGGCTCATCGTCACGCCTCTATCCAAATTCGCTTTAGCTTCAACCGCAAAGATTTTCTTTTTATAGATGATTAGGGCAAACCCATTTTCTAAATAATAAAACATCTCCTCAGCATCCACCAACTCTGACAGTTTTGGCCCGTCGATTACGGTTTTTATATCTTTTACTTTTTTGTTATTTTTTCGATAAAAGGAGATACTTCTAATTATGAAATCGTTGACCGAATTGGAATCGACTAAACTTTCAAAGAAGGCGATATAAATCGTATCCTTAGTTCCAGATTCTACTTCCCTCAAGACGAAATCTGGATTATCTTTGAAAGTTTTTTTCAAATAATCAACATTGCTATTCATATGATTCACCATTTTTAGTATGTTTTTATTTTTCAAAATTACTCTTAATAATTTGTATTTTATGAGTTTTGTTGTATAATAATTGTGAAAGAGTGATTTTATGTCGTTAGTAGTAAATAATCACAGTGTCATAGTAATGGCAATAACGAGTTTTTTAGTAAGCTTAATACTCGTTCCAATCTGTAAAAAGATTGCGGTTCACGTAGATGCCCTCGATATACCAAACGAGCGCAAAGTACATAAAGTGCCTATGCCTAGACTAGGTGGCCTAGCTATCTTTTTATCGTTCTTATTATGTTATATGTTTTTTGGCGTCATTACGACTCAGATGTTATCCATCATAATCGCGAGCATCGTCATCATCTTCTTTGGTATCATCGACGATATTAAACCTTTAAAAGCGCGTTATAAACTTATCGGACAAATAATAGCCGCCTCGATTATCGTCTTTTATGGTGATATCGTTTTAAGAGAAGTATATTTTCTAAATTATTATATTAACTTTGGTGCTGCCACACCATATATAACTTTATTTTTTATAGTCGGTTGCATTAATGCCATCAATTTGATAGATGGCTTAGATGGTTTAGCTTCGGGAATCTCGACTATCTACTTCGTAACCATCGCCATAATCGCTCTCATAACGAATCGCATCGGCGGATTGGACATTACTTTAAGCATTATAATGGCAGGCGCCACGTTGGGATTTTTGGTTTATAACTTTCCACCTGCTAAAATATTTATGGGCGATACGGGAAGTCAATTCTTGGGTTTCATCATTGCGGTAATCTCCTTACTCGGCTTCAAAAACGTCACATTTAACAGTTTGGCAGTACCGATAATCATTTTATCTATTCCTATTTTTGATACTCTCTTTGCCATCTTGAGAAGATTTTTAAAAGGCGAATCGATTGGTACTCCCGATAAAGAACACTTCCATCATCAACTTTTAAAGATGAAGTTTTCAGTTCGTACGACGGTTGTCATCATCTATATAATAAACATCATC
This sequence comes from uncultured Muribaculaceae bacterium, assembly GCA_964560995.1. GTDB lineage: Bacteria > Bacillota_I > Bacilli_A > RF39 > UBA660 > RUG11867. The sequence continues at coordinate 403 of CAZLNI010000137.1, read as the reverse complement.
TTTGCCCTAACATCTATTCTCATCACTTTGGGAGACAATAAGATAGCATCTTATATCTATGCTGTATTGGTAATCTTCTTAATAATAGTCGTATGGAAAACTGACATTTTATTTGAACACAAGAAAAAAGAGTAAGAAAGTTAACATTAAAATAATAGTAAAATTATTATGAAAAAAAAGTTGCTTAAAGCCCTTATTTATGCTAGAATAAAAACGAAATTAGGTGAAATATATGGAAATGTCACTTTTAATATTATCAGTTATCCTCATCGCGCTTATCCTCTTACAGAGCAGTAAAGCTTCAGACGCTGGTGCAGGACAAATAATCACGGGCGGAAATTCAGAACTTTTCCAAGCTCAAAAAGAAAGAGGAATAGAATTAGTGATAAGTAGGCTTACACTT
>CAZLNI010000136.1:0-2831 GCA_964560995.1 uncultured Muribaculaceae bacterium | reverse complement strand
ATTCTAATAATACTTTGCTTTTTATTTTTCTCTATTTGTAATATAATTTAAATAGGACGTGATAAAGATGAAAAAAGAATTTATGCCCGTCATTTTGGGCAGTGACGACAACGCTTATGGTTTGGCAAGAGTATTCCACGAAAGATATGGAGTTTGCCCAATTGCTCTTGCGACCACGATTTTAGAGACGAGCAAGAACTCTAAAATAATCGACTTCCATATCGACCCGAAATTCCACGATGGCGACTATTTAGTCGACGAACTTGCAAGACTCGGCAATAAATTAAAGAAAGAATATGAGAAGATTTTTATAGTGCCCTGCAGTGACTCCTATTTGGAGATGTTATCTTTGCGTAAAAGTAAACTGACTATGTACGAAAACGTCTTCGTCGATTATCAGAAGTTGCAAAAGTTTAACGATAAGCAAAGTTTTTATGAGATGTGCGAAGAATACCATCTACCTTATCCGAAGTCTCTTATGTGTACGAGCAAAAACTATAAAGAAGTCGTCGAAAGAATCGATTTTGATTATCCCCTTATCTTGAAGCCAAATAACTCTAATTCTCTAGAATACTTGAATGCTTCGTTCGAAGACAAGGAAAAAGTTTACTTCATAAACAGTAAAGAAGAACTTCTACATAAAATCGAAAACATCTATAATTCGAGTTATGACGGAGTCCTCATAATCCAAAAGTTTGTGAGCGGAGACGACACGAATATGCGCGTTTTAAACGTCTATTCAGATAGAAATGGCAAAGTAAAGATAATGTCTTTGGGGCAACCTATCTTAGAAGAATACCACCCCGCTACCTATGGCAATTATGCTGCAATTATTTCGATACCTGGCATCATACCGATTATGAACGACATTAAAAAGTTCTTAGAGAGCATTAAATATACAGGGGCTTCCAACTTTGACATAAAGATGGACGCGAAGACGAAGAAGTATTATCTGTTTGAAATAAATCCGCGTCTCGGCCGAAGTTCTTTCTTTACGACACCTGCAGGAGCTTCGATACAAGATGCCTACGTTCGCGATTTGGTAAAGAACGATCTAAAAGAAAAAATCGGCAACGACAAAGAAGTTTTATGGCTCAATTTGCCCTATCTCTTAGTTAAAAAATATGTTAAAAATCCCGCTATTCTTAAAAAAGCCGATAAATTAAAAAAAGAGGGAAAAATATATCACACTCTCAAATACGACGGAGACTACCACTTGGGAAGAAGATTTATCGTCAATTTGCAATATGCTAGAAAGATACACTATTACCCAAAATATTACATAGAAAAGAAGTGATTTATTCGGTCACTTCTTTTATGATTCTGTAAGACTCAACTAGTTCTTCTAGTGATTTAGCCGCATTGGCAGGAGAAGGACTAGGCAAGTAGATTCCTTCGATTTGAGTCTTGGGATAGATATACTTATTATACAAATTGTAGGCACTCTTACCTAAAAGAAATATGTGTGCGATATGTGTAGTGCGCAAGATTTCACTTAAATCGTTAGGAATCACTTTTTTAATCGATGCATCACTCGATGAGGATATCTCACAAGACGCGATGACGTCCCATAAAGCCAGGTGATGTCGCAGTATGAACTCTTTCCAATCGGATATGTCTTCGTCATAAAGTATGGACATTATCTTCCAAAATCTGTTTTGAGGGTGGCCGTAATACTTTTCTAATTTTCTAGATGCCACACTCGGCATAGAACCTAAAATGAGAGTCCTACTAGCTTCGTTATATATAGGTTTTAAAGTGTGTTCTACTCTACTCATTTCTCAAATAGAAAGCATAATATTCGTCGTAAGTAATGCCTTCTTCTTTCACTTTTGTTGCCATATCTATACCGACATAACGATAATGCCAAGCTTCGGGAGCATAACCCGTCAAATAGTCTTTTCCTTCTTCATAGCGTTCGATGAAACCGTATTCGTGAGCATGATTATGGAGCCAGGCGTAAGTTTCCGTATTTTTAAAAGTAGACATTACACCGCCATAAGTAAATATGTCGAGCGCCAATCCCGTCTCGTGCTCACTGGTTCCAGGTTTAGCTGCCGTATCGAGTGCGTATTGTTCGCCATGCTGAGCGACTAAATCGTTAAAAATCTTTTCCTGTTCCGCGTGAGTTCGATAGCCAGATGTTAAAATGAGTGTGATGTCATCCTTTTTGGCGGCGTTAGCCATCGCGATAAAAGCGTTATAACAAGACTCCTCTGCACTAACTTCGCCAAAAGCATAAGTTAGGGAAAACTGCTTTATCGTTCCAGGGTCATAATTTTCTGGTAATGAATAATATTTATTTACTAAAGTTAAATAGCGGTTATCGGTGTTCGTCACGCGTACATCTTGATACCACGGCCTATTTGCTTCGACGTTTACGATGGCAATAACATCTTTAAAGTCTTTTTTGCTGTTCTCTTGATAATAATTCATGTATGATTTAAAGTTATCTTTAATAAAGTATTTATCTGCGACCAGTTCGCGTATATAATCTATTTTTTCTTCTTCGATGAGATATTCGATATCCTCTTCGGACATCTTCGATTTGATGAGGCTTATCGTCCCTAATTCATAGCCTTTTTCGCTCAACTGTCCTTCGACTGAACGGACATATGAAAACCAATCGTTCAATTTTATAGTTCCAAATATACCGACTATCAATAAAAAGCTGTAGAAGATTAATCGTCTAAATTTTTTCTTAAGTCTATACTTCTTTTTTATAGCCATCCGCCATCAACACATAGATAATACCATAAAATTGCTTTTTTGTTAAGCAAATTTGCTTTTTTATTGAATATTTGGTACAATATTGGCGTTTTAAGAGGTGA
>CAZLNI010000135.1:0-2908 GCA_964560995.1 uncultured Muribaculaceae bacterium | reverse complement strand
TATTTATATTCTATTTTAATATATTACTAATACTCCAAAATTTTTGTCAAAAAAACTGTTATAAAAGCAGCTATTGTTTATTAAGAGAATTTATTATGCGATCATATACTTCGTTTATTTTGCGGAAGTGATGATTGACATAAGATTTAGTTACTTTTTTGTTCGTTTCTATCGTCAATATGTCAGCAAAACTTTGAAAGCTCTCTTCGGGATATTTTAGTCGATACTCGGCAACCTGTCTGGTTTTATCATCTAAAAGTGAAAGATAATCGTTTTCGACCAAATAATTAATCATTGCAAGTTGTTTATCACCTGTTTTAAGAGACTTTTCTAAGTTGGCTTGTTCGCAGTTGTTGAGCCTATTTACCATGTTTTTGTGGTCTCGATAGATGCGGATATCTTCATAGTAAAAAAGAGAATTTACTGCACCTAACAATTTTAGGAAGTCACTTATTTCTTCTGCTGCTTTTAAATATAGCATATAGTTCTTTTCTCTTTTTAATATTTTAAAATTATATCCTAAGTCTTTAAGCAAGTTTAAAACAGTCTTGCTTTTTTCTTCGTCTTCAAAGCTCATCTCTAAGTGATAGCCTTTTTCGGGATTACTGATGCTACCTGATGCCAAGAATAAGCCCTTTATAAATGCTTTTTTACTTTCGTCATCATCAAAATCGAGATTAGATAATTCACTTGCAAATATCATTTTAGAATCGTCGAGTTCAAAGATAAAAACTCTTTTCACGTGAAACTTTTTTTGCGTTCGAATCGTCATTTTGGCATCTATATGATAACAGTATTTGAGCGTTTTAAATAATTTCTGCGCAATGTTTAGATTTTCTAATGAAATAGTAATTTTATCTTCGTTTCTGATTCCATTTGAGTAAAGGTAGCCGAGAAAGAGATTTCTGTTTTCAAATTCATTTAGAGGCGCAAGCGCAATTTCTTCTTTTACTTGAGCAGTAAAGGTTGTTCCTTTCATGCTATTCACCTTCCATCAAGTAAGAGAAAATGAGATATGCTGTCTTCATAGCATTGTGTCTAATCACACCGTTTTCCACTGCGACAATTTTATCTTCGATTATGCGAGCTCCAGTTGAGATTACTTTATCTCTATCTAAAGTGACGAGCTGTTTTTGTTCCAGTAAAGAGTATTTATCGACTATTTTTTTATCGATTTCGGCATTGTTAGCTATAACGATATCGACGTGTCGAGGAGATAATCTCTTGTTTAATATGGCGAGGTGGTCACTTACTGAATAGTTGTCCGTTTCTCCTGGTTGAGTTACTAAGTTAGCCAAGTACATGATTGGAGCAGTGCTTTTAGCGATAGCTTCTTGGATTTCTGGTACTATAAGATGAGGTAATATGCTCGTATAAAGCGAACCAGAACTCATAAGAATTAAATCGGCATCTTTTATATGTTCTATTATTTCTTTCGAAATGTTGACATCTCTATCATAACATAGCTTCTTAATATTCTTTATATTTTGACTAACAGATTCTTCGCCTAAATATTCTTGTCCTCGTTTACCTAAACCGACAAGTTCGGCATTCTCTTCCATCAAAGGAAGAATTGTACCTTTAATATTTAAAAGATTACACATGTATTTAGTGGCTTCTGTTAAGTTTCCTTTTAGGTCGATAAGTGCCGTCAACATTATGTTTCTTACAGGGTGGTTTTCTAGTGATGATTCTTTCGTAAATCTATAGCTTAAAAGATTTTTAAAATCTTCATCGACATTGGCCATCGCGATTAACACTTTTCCGACGTCCCCTACTGCAGGTATTTCAAATTCTTTTTTTAGTTTACCTGTTGAGCCTCCATCATCTGATACAGCAACTATGGCAGTCACATCTATTGGAAAAAGCTTTAGTCCAGAAAGAAGACAAGATATGCCTGTACCTCCACCAAAAACGACTATTTTTTTCATATTTATCACATTCCTTATATATTAATTATAGCAAATTGATGTTTTTTTTTATACATTTTTGTTAATCTCTTTACTCTGATAAAATTTTAAAACGTTGTGGTTAGTAAAAAGTTATAAAAGTACGATTATTTATTTTGTATAATCTATATCCTCTGTTATTTAAAGATAAGTTTTAAAATAAATTTAAAAGAACGATTATATCAATCGTTCTTAACTAACTACTATGCCTTTTACTACGTTTGAAGTAGATGACTTAGTTGCAATCATATTGTCCACCAATTCGGAAGCATCAGCAGTATAATTTACAGTTATTTTTCCACTTTGAGTGGAAGCATTAGTAAACATACCTCCATAAGTTGTACATTTTGTACCTCTTATCATGATTGTCACTGTTAATTTACTACAACCATTAAACATACCGTTCATGCTAGTTACATTACTTGTGTCAAAACTACTTAAGTCTAAAGTTGTTAAACTACTGCATCCTGTAAACATTAAACTCATATTATCCACGTTGTCTATGTCAAAATTATTTATATCTAACGTTATCAAACTACTACAATCTCGAAACATACTACTCATATTGGTTACCTTACTCGTATCAAAAGCGCTCAAATCTAATGTCGTTAATCTACTACAATTTTGGAACATACGGCTCATACTGGTTACATTTTCAGTATTAAATTTACTCAAATCAAGTGTTGTTAAATTGTTACACTTTTGAAACATGGCATACATAGTTATCACTTTATTTGTTTTAAAGCCTAGAACATCAATTGTTGTTAATCCACTACAACCTGCGAACATGCAGTCCATGCTAGTAACATTGTCCGTATCGAATTTACTAACATCTAATACTGTTAAACCTTTGCAATCAGCAAACATAAAACTCATATTTGTCACATTGCTCGTGTTAAAGCCACTTACATCTAATGTTATCAAACTATTACAACCAGAGAAAATAGATTGCATATTAG
>CAZLNI010000134.1:0-2926 GCA_964560995.1 uncultured Muribaculaceae bacterium | reverse complement strand
TGTGTTTTGGATTTTCACAAATAACCATTACTTTGCCTTTTCTTTTGATAATTTTGCATTTAGAGCACATCGGTTTTACTGATGGTCTTACTTTCATTTTATACTCTCCTTAATTTCTATAAGTTATTAGCCCACGTGTTGTATCATATGGTGACATCTCTACTACTACTTTATCACCTGGTAGAATGCGAATCACGTTAATTCGCATTCTACCAGAAACGCGAGCCTTTATAGTAGCAGTATTCCCGTTCGGTAAAGCTACTTCAACTACATAGTCATCATGACATACTTTGACTACTTTACCTTCCAGTTTAAATTTTTCTTCTTTAGCCATTGTTCACTCTCCTGTTAAAATCTCATACCCATCATCACGAACGACAATCGTATGTTCGAAGTGCGCGCTCGGTTTACCGTCTTGAGTTACGACAGTCCAATCGTCAGATAACAATCTCACGTATCTTTTGCCGGCCGTCAACATCGGCTCGATAGCCAACGTCATACCCGCCTTTAAAGTAACTCCCGTATCATATTTTCCATAGTTTGGAACGTCGGGATCTTCGTGCATCTCTCGACCAATACCGTGACCGACGAGTTCTCTTACTACACCTAAGTTGTGCTTTTTAGCATAATCTTCGATTCTTGCACTGACACAGCCGAGTTTTACTCCAGCTCGTACTTCCTTGAGTCCAGCATAAAGTGCTGCTTCGGTGTGTCTTAGCAAATACGCTTTTTCTTTGTTGATGTCTCCTACAGGAATAGTCTCGCATGCATCCGCTTGGTAGCCATCCAGTCCGACGACGACATCTAGAGAAACTATATCTCCATTTTTTAAAGTTCGTTTTGAACCTATGCCATGCACGACCTCTTCGTTCACAGAAATACATATATTACCAGGATAATCTTCATACCCCTTACTACTCGGTACCCCGCCGTGAGAAGTGATGAATTCTCCTGCTTTATCGTCGATTTCCTTAGTAGTAATGCCTGGGTGAATTATCGACTTTAAGTATTCCCTCGTCAAGTAGTTTAGATGCCCTGCGGCTCTCATCTTCTCGATTTCATCTTCCGTTTTGATTATGATCACTTTTGAACCACACTTACTACACTATCATACGTACCGTCTAAACCGTCTACTTTGACATAGCTACCTCTATCTTTATAGAAATCGATTAAAGGCATTGTCAACTCTACGTACGTATCGTACCGTACTTTGAAAGTCTCTTCGGTATCGTCACTTCTATGTATTAATTCGCTTCCACATTTGTCGCATATGCCCTCTATTTGAGGTTTCTTAAAGAAAGTATTGAACGTAGCTTTGCACTTTGGACAAGTTACGCGACCAATAGCTCTTTTAAGAAGGACATCATATGGAACATCTAATTCGATGACGGCATCCAAGCTGAGGTTTAAATCCTTTAAAAGGAGTTCTAAACTTTCAGCTTGGGCGATATTTCTAGGAAAGCCGTCTAATATGAATGGTCGACCGTTTAACGTCTCCATCTTACCTTTCAATAAGTCGAGTACGATATCGTCGTCGATCATTTTGCCTTCTTTTAATAAACTTTCGACCATCTTACCTAATGGTGTCGTCTTATCTAACTCTCTAAGCAAATCGCCAGTAGATATGTGGATATAGTCGAAGTTTTCCACAAGCATTTCGCTTTGCGTTCCTTTTCCTCCCGCCGGAGGAGCGATGAACAAAACGTTTTTCATCTTTAACGCCTTCTTCTTTTCGAAGTAGTGTAATTTCTCGAAAGAGCACTACTCTCAATCTGTTTATAAGTCTCTAAGCATACACCGCAGACGATTAATATTCCCGTTCCACCGATTGTAACGGCATTATCCAAACCAGATATCTTGGTGAACAGAATTGGCAAGATTGCCAAAATGATCAAGAATAAACTTCCAACTACCGTTAGCTTAGAGATCGAATTTCTCAAATACTTGCTCGTAGCTTCACCAGGTGTTATACCTGGAATATAGGCGTGAGCTTTATCCAAGTTCTCAGCCATCTCTTCTGAATTCATGAGCATCTTCGTATATACATAACCGAAGACATAGATTAATACTATGTATAGAATTAATCCTGTCCAAGAATTATAAGATATGTAGTTGTTTACGAAGTTCGTAAATCCCTCTTTGTTGATGAATTCTGCAATAAATGACGGAATGCCGACGATTGCACTTGCAAATATGACAGGCATTACACTTGCCGAATTCAACTTTATAGGCAAATAAGTTTTCTCGCCCTTATAAGAAGATGCCGTTCTATTGGAATACTGTATAGGTATTCTTCTCTCTGCTTCTTGTACCCAGATAACACCTACGATGATGAGCAAATATACAAGTGTAAACACGACGAAGGCAAATATTCCAAACCATAATTGATAAGTGTCACTTGCAATAAACGAGTTATAAGCATTTATGAATATGGATGGAACACCTTGGATGATACCGGCCATAATGATGAGCGATAATCCGTTTCCGATTCCCTTCTTCGTTATCTCATCTCCTAGCCACAATAGAAATGCCGTTCCACCAGTTAACACTAATGAACTCTTAAGCACGACCATCGTGCCTTGGTCTTTCAAGAATGCATAAGAGAATATATACCCTTGAATGAGTGCGAACAAGATACCTAAATAGCGGTTAATCTTATTGATTTTTTGTCTTCCTGCTGCACCCTCTTCTTTCAACTCTGAGAAATATGGAACGATGTCCATTTGTAATAACTGCGTCAAAATCGTCGCCGTTATGTAAGGCATTACGCCTAGAGCAAAGATGGAGAACGTCTTAAGACCTCCACCTGTCATGACGTTTAATAGCTCCAAAAAGCCTAAATCCTTAGTAATAGTTTTAGCTCCTGGAACGACTATGTTAGTTCCTAATGAAAATATAGCTAAAGCAAATATAGTAAAATATAATC
>CAZLNI010000133.1:0-2947 GCA_964560995.1 uncultured Muribaculaceae bacterium | reverse complement strand
CGTACTTATGATGGAACAACGCTACGACCTCTTTAGCGAAAAAGGCGTCAAAAATATCGCCGGTTATAACGAATGGGTAGAGAAACAAAACGCATCTGCCGGTATGGAAGTTGAAAAGAAGATGTACTTCTTAGTAGTTATAATAGACGAGTTAGCGGACTTGATGGTCGTTGCTTCGAAAGAAGTCGAGGATTCGATTATGCGAATTACCCAGATGGCACGTGCTGCGGGAATCCACTTAATCGTCGCGACTCAAAGACCTTCGACGGACGTCATCACCGGTGTCGTCAAAGCGAACATCCCATCGCGCATCGCATTCGCAGTCGCGAGCCAGATAGATTCACGAACTATTTTGGACATGAAAGGAGCCGAAAAACTTCTTGGAAAAGGAGATATGCTTTACTTCCCAATGGGAGCCAGCGTAACGGAGCGCGTCCAAGGTAACTTCATCTCTGACGACGAAATAGAAAGAGTAATTAAGTACGTTTGCTCGCAACAATCAGCATCGTACGACAAAATGTTAGAAGAGATACCGGAGAGCCATTTAGCAGGCGAGAATAGTCCAAGTGAAGAATACGACGACCCACTATACGACCAAGTAGTCGAGTTTGCAGTTCAAACTGGAAAAGTTAGTGCAAGTCTCTTACAGAGAAGGTTCAAAGTAGGCTACAATCGTGCCGCGCGAATAGTCGATTTGCTCGAAGAAAGAGGAATCGTCGGGCCACAAAATGGCTCAAAACCTCGCGAAGTGTTAGTAAAAATCGAAAATAACGAGTAAACACTTGTACAAACTTATAACTTTTGCTAAAATTATGATTATCGAGAGGTGAGAAGTATGTACGAAACAAGACTGTTCAACGTCGAAGAGCTAGAGACAACTTTAGTGCAAAAGACGTTATTAGAAATATATGACGCATTAGAAGAAAGAGGATACAATCCGATAAACCAACTCGTAGGATACTTATTAAGTGGAGACCCTGGGTACATTTCAAGCTATAAGGATTCACGAAAAAAGATTACGAGTTTAGATAGAGCAAAAATAATCGAAACATTATTAAAGAGTTATATAAAATGAGGTGTTTAGGACTAGATTTAGGGACTAAAACCCTCGGTACAGCTTTAAGTGATAAGCTCGGGAAGATTGCAAACCCACATAAAACTATCGAGTTTAAAAATTACGATGAGCTCATAAAACCACTTAAAGATTTGATAGATGATTATGAAGTCGAGGTATTGGTTTTGGGTTTACCTAAGAACATGGACAATTCTCTCGGGTTCGCAAGCGACCGCAGTTTAAAGTTCAAGGACTTTTTAGAGAACCACTTTACTTTACCGGTAGAACTAGTCGATGAAAGACTCTCGACAGTCGAAGCAGAAAAGTATATGTTGGATGCCGATATGAGTAGAAAAAAAAGACACGAACACATCGATGCAGTCGCAGCAAGTGTGATATTAAGTACGTATTTAAGAATGAAAGGAAATGGTAAAAATGAATAATAATCAAAGTAATGAAAAAACGGACAATAAAAACGTTTTCATAATGAAAAACGACAAGGGAGAAGAAGTAGAGTGCGAAGTAATGATGACTATCGATTCAGAAGAATTCAACTCACACTATATAATCTATACAGACCATACGATGACCGATGATGGAAATATAAATACTTATGCGAGCCACTACGACCCAACAGGGAAAAGCTTAGATTTAAATCCCGTCACGACTGATGCTGAATGGAACATGATAGAAAGTGTACTAGCAAGTGCGCAAAAACAGATTATTAAAGAAGCTATAGAAGAAAAAGAAGAGAACTGATTATGAAGAAAAAGAGCATTATTCTTATAATAGTAAGTCTCTTCGCTTTTTTGCTAATTGCATGTATTCTCGCAGTAACTTACTACAATTTAAGCCTCGGACCAGTAGATAAAAATGCTAAGGAGAACATTACTTTTACGATAGAACAGGGCGAAGCGACAAACACTGTAATAACAAAATTGAAAAACGATGGACTAATCAAATCCGATTTCACGATGAAAATTTATACAAAATTGAATGCGGGAAACCCTCAGGCAGGAACGTACATTCTAACTAAGAGTATGTCCGCTAAAGAAATTTTTAAATCTTTCGTCGACGGGAAAGTCACGAGGGATACTAAATGGGTAACGTTCGTAGAAGGAAAAAGACTCACTTATATAGCCGAGACTATAGAGAAAAACTTTGACTTTTCTAAAGAAGACGTTTTAAAGACTTTGGATGATGAATCATATGTTAAAGAATTAATAGCAAAATACGATTGCCTGACAGACGCCATCTTAGACGATAAGCTCTATCATCCTTTGGAAGGCTACTTATTCGCCGACACATATGAATTCGATTCTAATGTGACGATTAAAGGTATCATCGAAAAGATGCTAGACAATACAGAAAGCAAGTTATCTTCATATCATGAGATAATCGAACAGAGTAAATATTCTGTACATGAAATTATGACTCTCGCATCCATAGTTGAATTAGAGGGAGCGCGAAGTAGTGATCGTAAGGGCGTTGCGGGAGTATTCTATAATAGATTAGAGGCCGGTTGGGCTTTAGGAAGCGACGTCACGACCTATTATGCTGTAAACAAGGATTTCAGTGTCGATTTGACAAAATCGGACCTAAATTCTTGCAACGGATATAACACTAGAGGTACATGTGTTAATGGTCTTCCTGTTGGACCGATTGCCAACCCTAGTTTCGAATCCTTGAAAGCGACCCTCGAGCCAACAAAACACGATTATTATTTCTTTGTTGCCGATAAAAATGGAAAGACGTATTTTAGTAAAACCAATGCTGAACATGATGCGACTATCGCAAGACTCCGTAGAGAAAATCTATGGTATGAATATTAAAGAAGTTAAAGGATGCCTTTTCAAAGAATGGTAACTAAAAATTAATCTTTGATAATACGTT
>CAZLNI010000132.1:0-2995 GCA_964560995.1 uncultured Muribaculaceae bacterium | reverse complement strand
TCCTTAAGTTTATATAGATGATACGCGATAACTTCCTCTGGTAACATCAACGTCGTCGTATCTAATGTTTCCCACGGATAAGTATTTTTCTTTTCTGTGTTCATTAGACCCTTCACAACCTAAACTCTTCTAAGAAAGAATCCGTTTCTTCCTTCGCGTTTTTAGAGTTTGCCTCAGTATCGGACTTGATAACTACTAAATCCGGTGCCACACTGACACTTAAAATATCTCGATTTGCAATGGCACTTCCCGTACTTGATAAATCCATTATAGGAATATCGCTAGATTTGACTTTTTTGATTTCTTCACCGTATTTTAGATTATATATTGTTTTGATATCTCCTAATAAGAACGCTCTTAAAAGATAAGACGTAGATTTAACTTTTTTGATGATTAAGTTTCCCCGTTTGGCGCGACTGCCTACTTCGATGTCAGTTAATCTAACTCTTTTTGCCGTTTTATGGTCTGTGAAAAGTACGGCGTATTCACTTTTTTCTGTAATTGCATGTCCTGCGATTACTTCGTCTTCATCTTTAAGTGCGATTCCTTTTACGCCACTCGTCTTAACGCCACTTAAAGGTACATCTTTTGTCATAAAGCGAAGAGAATATCCATTTTTGGTGACGATTAAACACTCGGAAGTCTCTAAGAAAGCACTGACGACGGCATCTTTATCTTTTAGTTTTATTCCGACGATTTCTTTGTTATAACGAGTTACGTTATATGAACAAAGAGGAGTCTTTTTAATCATACCGTCTTTAGTAACAGTTACGACATTTTCATTTTTAGTCGCTGCGTTTACGACGAAAGATGCAACGACTTTCTCATCTGGACTTACAGTGACGATATTTGAGATATGTTTACCCATCTCTTTCCATTTGAGCTCGGGAATATCGTAGACTGGTAAATACAAGTAGTTGCCCATGTCTGTTAAAATCATCATCTTATCTAGTGTTGAAGCTTCATATAAAGAAAGTACAGTGTCTCCCGGTTTTAAACCTGTCTCGTCATCTGATGCACCATAAGATTTTTGACTAACTCTCTTCAAATAGCCGTCTGTTGAAAGAACGATTACTACTCGTTCATCGTTTATGAGTTGCTCTGCACTAATCTTAATTTCCGTAACCGTGTCGCGAACAACCGTTTTACGAGGTACAGCATATTCTTTTTTTATACGACGGAGAGTCGATTTAATCTCGCTATTAAGTTTTTCTGGGTCAGATAAGATGCCATTTAATTTGTCAATCTCGAGTTCGAGTTCTGTCATACGATTTTCTAGAGTCACTATATCAGTATTAGTTAACCTATAGAGTTGTAGCATGACGATTGCTTCGGCTTGATTCTCTGTAAAATCGAATTCGCGCACGAGATTATCTTTGGCATCGGCTTTATTTTTAGACGCACGAATGACACGAATGACTTCGTCTAAAATGCTTATTGCCTTTTTAAGGCCTTCCATGATGTGAAGTTGCTTTTTGTCGAAAGCCAAATCGTATTCGCTGGTCTTTTTAACTATCTCCTTTTGGTGGGTGATATACGCATCTATGAGAGGAATTATCCCCAATAAACGTGGACGGCGGTTGACGATTGTCACGTTGTTAAAGTTATAAGTCGTCTGTAACTCCGTATTCTTTAAAAGATAGTTCATCACTAACTCTTTATTCGCACCCGTTTTCAAATCGATGACGATTCGCAAATTAGCATCTTTATCCGACTCATCACGAACTTCGGCAATGCCGTCGATTTTCTTTTCGTTTCTTATCTCATCTATTTTTAAAACGAGTTGTTGTTTGTTTACTTCGAAAGGTATCTCGTCTATGACGATTTTTTCTTTACCTTTTTCTTTGACGAATTCATACTTACAAAGGACGTTGACTTTACCTCGACCAGTCTCATATGCTTTACGAAGTCCTTCTTTTCCCTCGACGATGCCGCCAGTTGGAAAATCTGGTCCTTTCACGATATTCAAAATTGTATCCAATGTGCAATTAGGGGAATCGATTCTCTTAATCGTTGCATCGATAATTTCGCCTAAGTTATGAGGTGGCATATTCGTCGCATACCCTGCACTAATACCTGTACAGCCGTTTACCAATAAGTTAGGAAATCTTGCCGGCAAAACGGTAGGTTCTAGTTTTGTATCATCGAAATTTGGTGCAAAATTAATCTTCATAGTTTCAAATTTATCGACGTCGCCCAATAATTCTTCACTTATTTTCGCAAGGCGACACTCTGTATAACGATAAGCTGCAGGCGGGTCTCCGTCGATAGAACCGTTGTTACCATCAACCTCGACTAATATCTCATTTTGTTTCCAGTTCTGTGATAGTCTTATAAGGGCATCATAAACCGAAGTGTCCCCGTGAGGATGATATTTACCTAAGACAATACCTACTGCATTTGCACACTTTTTAAACTTTTTATCATAAGTGTTGTTATCTTTGCTCATCGCATAGAGAATACGCCTTTGAACGGGCTTTAAACCGTCTCGGACATCTGGTATTGCTCTATCTTGGATGATGTATTTAGAATAGGCTCCGAAACGTTCGCCCATGATTTCTTCTAAACTATAGTCATATATTTTTTTAGTTATGTCTTCCATATCCTAACCACCTTACTACAGTTTACCATAAAAAGGGAGACTAACGCAAATCATTTCGCTTATTTATGACAAGAAACTATCAATTAATTACAGTTCAAATAAAGTAAATATTAGTGGTTCCCTTTTATATTCTTTACAGCATTGTCATAATGCTTTTTATCTTATCAGAAGATAATTTAGTGCATTCTGAAACTAACTTGGGATCGAGCCCCTTTTTTAGCATATTGATAGCTGTCTCTTCTTTACCTTCTTGTAGTCCGAGTTCTTTGCCTTCTTGTATTCCTTCTTCCCGGCCTTGACCTATGAAGGAATCTATCAAGTCGTCATCTTTATAATAACTTTTCATCATTCTCTTACTTCTCTTTAGTTTTTTTAGCTTTTCTATAAATTCTT
>CAZLNI010000131.1:0-3046 GCA_964560995.1 uncultured Muribaculaceae bacterium | reverse complement strand
ATATAGCTGGAAGAAAGACTACTATTACTTTTGTCATAGATACTAAGATGCCAATAGCAAATGTTGGAAGCGATCTTTTAAAAAATAATACAACTATAACTTTCGATGATGCTGCTGGTATAATGGAAGCTTATATAACTAGTCCAGACGGTGTGAAAACAGAAATAAATAGTGGCGAATATACGATGAATATGGAAGGCGATTATGTGTTAGAGATAACAGATAATTCTGGAAATAAAGTCGTTTATTATCCAACTTTAGATAAATCTGCTCCTTCTGTTACATACACAACAAAAGACGAAAACAACCAAGATGTAGTAGTAGATCTAAGTACACTTACCGCAGTCGAAAACAAGATTTATCTTTCAAAGGCTGGCAAGTTAACTTTTAAAGATTTGTATTCTAATATAAGAGTAACAGATAAAGATGGAAATCATTTAGTGAATTTTGTCGGTAAAGAGTACGCAATAGATTTAAATGATGGCGAATATACATTTACTGTTGTCGATAAAGCTGGTTATTCAGTAGGTGAAGATGGAAATGAAATTATAGATGAAAATCATTCTGTATCATTTAATATAGTCGTCGATACTAAATTAGATATGCCAACTCTCAATACTGACTATATTAAATATACAGGTACAGAATTTATCGATAAAGTTCGTTTGACTCTAATTATCGATGAGAAGGCGGTAAAAAGCGTCATCGACAATAATACAAATTATGAGTGGGAGCCAGTAACTTCAACTGATAATAAATTACATTACGAACTAATAATCTCTGCTACGCCTAATGGCAAAGCATATACTAGTTTTGTAACTGTTACAGATATGGCTGGACATAGTTTACCAGTAGAATATACTGTTACAGTCGATAAAACTAAACCTACATTTGAAATTCCTTCTGTCACAGTAGACAGAACAAACGACAATGTTAACGTATACTTATATGCTTCAGAAGAGTTATTGAGTATAAATAGTGATGAGAATACTCCTATAACTTGGGATATGACTAGTAAAGAATTACTCTCTCAAGAGAGTGCAAACTATGCTGGTATGTACCGTTATAAGGGTGTAGCATCTGGAAATATAAATAATGCAGCAATCACGGTTACCGACTTAAACAACAACACAAGCGAAGAAAAGACTTATTCGGTTTCTGATATCGATAAAGTTGTCGACGTGAAGTCTATTACTTACTCAAATGCTGATGAATTCGGTAATTCAACAAAACCAGTTAAAAATTCAGTAATAGTAACAATTACTGCAGGAGAAGCATTAACTATATCTCCAATAACTATTAATGATAAAGAAATAGCTTGGCTTCCAGGCGAAGATAATGGTACTAATGGGGTATATACTTATACTGCAGAAGTAACAGAAAACATAACTGATAAAGAAATAAGCATTTCTGACGGTTTAACTACTGTAACGAGAAAATTAACAGTTGCTGGTATCGATAACGAAGGACCAGAAGTAGACTTTAGAGAAACTCCTATTAAAACAGATAGCGAGGGATATGCTCTATTTAATGGTGGAGTAACACCTATTACAACTTCAACCGACATCAAGGGATATACTCTATATAAAGATGGCGTAGAAGTTTCTGATTCTGATTATGTCTTAGGAGAGACTACTTTAGGAGTAGAAGAAGGAAAAGACGTTAAATACCGTTTAGAGGTTACAGATTTAGCAGACAATACAACGACTAAATTGTTTAGAATAGATAACGAAAAGCCTACAATATTAGAAGATTCGATAGTATTCTCTAAACGTGTCAATGGCGAACTCGTCGAAATCGATAAAGGTTCTTATACAAACGGTAACGTACTTGTCAACTTTGCTATGTCAGAGCCAGTAAGCATATCAGAACAAAGTGCAGGATACGGCTTAAAATACGCCTCACTAGACGATAGAGTAAATCTCGTATTTACTAAAGTCATGGATGGCACTATAAACTTTAAATTAACAGACGATGCTGGCAACGAAAGCAATATAGCTATAACTGTTCATATCGATAACGTTCTTCCAGAAGTTAAATTTGCTAAGACGGATGAGGACGGTAACACTGTATATGAAGAAGTAGAGGCTGATGGCAAATATAATCACGATGTAGAAGGTATAGTTATTACAGATAACCATGACGGTGTCAGTGCAACTATTCAAGGACCAGACGATGTTGAGCCAAGAGAAGTCGATTGCAGTAGCCCATTACAAATAACTGGCGATGGTGTTCATACCTTAATCGTAACAGATATAGCGGGTAATAAAGTTAAATATAAATTTACAATCGATACTGTATCACCTGTGATAGTTTCTCCTTGGTTTGTCGATGGCAAATTATATAACGATGAAGAGTTCTATAAGAATAATAATATGAAAATATACTTCAACGAGGGAACTGCTACGTTGTATCGTTATACTACTCCACTAGAATACGATGAAGATGGTAAAGTTATTATACCAGAAGAGCCAGCAGTAGAAGAAAAAGAGTATACTAGAGGTACTCCTATTCCAGAAGAAGGATATTATATCTTAAAGATAGATGATGGCATAACTACGCCTTCAGTATATTCATTCGGACTTGATAGAACAGCTCCAAGTGTCAGCGAAGACGACATCAAATTAACTGTAAAACCTAATCAAGATAAAGCATATGGTCAATCTGTGTTCATAGAATTTACGACTAGTGAACCAGTATATATGGATTCAAGTTTCATGAATTCTAATAACAATGGCTGTGGAGAAGGTATTTGTACTACTTGGTCTTTCACTAAGTTGATAAACGGAACAGTTACATTTAACTTCCACGATGAAGCTGGTAACAAAGGACAATTAGCTGTACCAGTATATAATATCGATAAGACAAAACCAGAAGTATCTGGCGTAGAAAATAAGGCTATATATGGATCTGGCATAAACTTAGAGATAACTTACCTCGATAAAGATGACGAGGGTAATATAGTCGATGAAGGCGTAAAAGCCGAGATAAAGGGCGGATTATATGGTGAAGAGTTAACCGATGTAAGTAATGATGGTAAGAAGAT
>CAZLNI010000130.1:0-3053 GCA_964560995.1 uncultured Muribaculaceae bacterium | reverse complement strand
ATTGTCGCCTGGAATCACTTATTATTCGCACCATCCAGAAGCGAAAAACATTTTCACCACTTTTAAAGTAGCAATATAAATATACTATATTTTTCTAAAAATGTCAATCAAGTATATCTATAGTTTATTCAAAAACAAATATTTAATAATATTTTTATAACAATTTTATCAAAAGAACTATCGAATGCTTTAATTATTAATTTGACTTATTAAATTACTTTATCATCTAAATTAGTTGTTGGCGCGACCACAGCGCCAACTTTATAACGATGAACATTGTTTGCATTTGACACTTCGGTAATTGCCCCTACACTGCCAAGATAATAGTTAACAATCGCATCGATTTCACTGTTTGGAACGTCACTTAATACACCTGCTCCGTCAAATTTAACCCAGACGATATCAGCATATTCCATAAAATCAATCATCTCAGCTGGAGTTAAATCAGTCTCTAATTTAGCCACGTCTACTTTATCGACCACCATAGGAACTTGTTTATATAATCGTCCGTCTGGGCCAACATAAATCATCATGACAGGGCGAGTAACTGGTTCGTCTACTGGAGCAGTCTCTTGAGTACTTCTAGTCTCTACTCTTTCATCAGCGAAATCTTTTATCATCAAAACGTCTTCTTCAGTTATAATAAATTTTGTATTTAATACATCTAGTTCTTCTTCACTTAAAATATGGTAATCGTTAAACGTGTGAAGAGGAAAACCAAGTTTTTGGGCAACTTCTTTTTTGACGTATTTATTTCCTTCGTTATCATTATAAACAACAACTTCTTCTTTAATAGATTCTTTAACTTGCTTAGTCTTCCCTTTTATCGATTTAAAATCAATAAATGTTCGACACACAATTATACTAAATTGATCTCGTGAAAGAAGAAATAGATCGTCAGCCTTTTTATCCGTAAAACCAAAAGCTAAAGCAACGTCATTTGAAATATAATAATTATGGTCTTCGTCGAAGAAAACAACAGCAGATGTAATAGATGTAGAACCTCTCTCTGTTTTAGACTCAGCACCCGCTTGTGAAGTTTGACTATTATTCCCAGAATTATCATTAACTCTGGTATCCATTTTATCTACTCGTTTAATGACGACTCGATATTCTTTTTCTAAGCGTTCATATTCAGCACCACTTATTTCAAGATACCTATCATTACATGGTAGTCCTAATACCTTCGCGCTCTCGGCAGTCAAGTAATGCTTTCTATCTCGTGTTGTATAGATTTCCAACTTTATTCTTTTCTTTTTTTCCCTTTCTGCTCCAGCCTTTAATTCTCTAAATAAATCAGGAGTACGCTGTATCAAAGTATCTAAAATATCATTAGTTCTTTTACTAATTTCGCCTTCAATTTTCCTTTGACGTTCTCTCAAATAAAATGACAGTTTTTCCTGTTGAATTCCATATCGCGAAGAAATATGATTAGCAAGTGACCTAAAATCTCTATCTAAACCATAATCTAAATCTTTTAATCTTTGTAATTGTTCTATCAACTCATTAGTTAATGTTTCATAATCTAAGATAATATATGGATTGTCAATAGTTCTTCGTACTCGGGCAAAAGTTTCTCCAAATACCCCATCTAATGTTCTATATAGACTAATCAATGTCTTGTTAAATTCGAATTCGGGAATCCAATTTAAAGCAAAATGCGCGAGCCCACGATTATCATCCAAAGTAGACAAAAATCTTTGATCAATTATGTCCCAAACCGAGTCCCTCGCTATTTGCCTTATTGTCTCCGGCAGCTTAGCTACCTCTTCTATTTCCCTTCTAAAAAAAGATAAAGTTTCATTTTCTCCCATGATGGTTCCTCCCGTTATTCTTACTAAGATTATAACACTATAACCGATGTAATAAAAGAAAAATAAGAAAATAAGAAAATTAGATAAATTATTGTAAAATACAAAAGCCAAACTTATATTAAAAAAAACAGAATAATTAAATTCGATTTTTTAACTCGACAAAGCGCAATCATAAATCAAAGCACTTAAAAACTTCAAAAATTTGGAGCTTATTTAAGTTGGCACGGAAACTGAACAAGTTTCCAAATTACTTTTTTAGGTTGCAATTAAAACATATTTCTATTAAGTTTCTTCCATATTCCGTTAATGCTATACTTCCTTTTTCATATCTAACAGGCAAATCTTGATAATTTCTTTTAACTGAATTAAAAAGTTTCTCATATTCATTATCCAAATGCGGATAATAGCTATCATAATCGATATTTATTATATTTAAGCGTATCAAATTATCAGTTATTATTTCGTTGACCTTTGCTTCTCTACTAATGTTTTTTTCGAAATATGTATAGGTATAATAAGAATCTAATGCTGTATGTCCTAATTTTTTGCTTCTATTATTTTCATACGCATCTAATATTATCTGTATGGAACAAATAATACTATTATTTGCCTCAACAAATTGCCTCAAAAACAAAGCATCATCTGAACTAATTTGTTTGATACATTCAGCATATGATGGTAAAACCCTAGATTTTGTTTTTCGGTTCATATCGGCTGTCATTATATTTATAAACATTTCTTTAATATGCATTTCATCTAAATTATATTTTAGCCCATCCATTATTGGACCTAATATATTAATAGATGGCTCTACCAATTCTTCTGACGGAATTTGTTTTAATCTGTTTTCTAATTCTTCACTATATTTTTTCAATTTATCTTCTGCATATAAATTATATTTCCTTAATGGATATAAAACAGTATTATTAAAAAAACCTAATAAAGTACTAAAAGTTTTGCCAGTTTCTTCAGCTGGTTTACCTAAAGTGTTTTTTATTATTTCATTTGTTGAATCAGTTAAATCTGTTTTCACTTCTAAATCTATTGCCATATCCCACCTCATCTCACTACATACCATTATACTACATTATTCGCATAAAACAAATTCGTAGAACCTATATTTTTCTATAATTTTTAGACTATCAACGACTATGAACTTAAATGCTTGTTTTAAACTAATCCTTTTATACATTTTCTTACTCTTTTTTATGAAAAACAAAAACCGTGGATTTTCCTTTT
>CAZLNI010000129.1:0-3082 GCA_964560995.1 uncultured Muribaculaceae bacterium | reverse complement strand
TCTAATATTACTGTTTTGTATCAACGTTATCACCAACCAGTATTATTTTAAATGAAATATTGGTTTTTATACGTCATTTTAACTGATTATTTATCGTATCTAATAGTTCGTATATATAGTAAATATAGTTTTTCTTTAAAAGACTCGTGTTTAAAGATATCCTTATCTCTTTATTTTTATACGATAATTCAAATTTTGGACAGATGTTGTAGCTTTGTAAAAACAGTTTTTCGCCATTTAAATTATTCGAAATATCTTCTGGTATGACAATCGTTATGCGATTTTGTTGGTTGATAATCGTCTTTATTCCTATCTTTTCTACGATGCCTTCGACGCATCTTTCTAACATATAGATTTCCATGTTCTCGTCGATGTGACCAAAGCGGTCTTCTAATTCAGATTTGACATCTAGGTAGTCATTTTTTGTCTTTATCGTATTGATGAGCTTATGTATTTCAATCTTGATGCTCTCGTCGTCGACATAATCGTCCTCGATGTGGGTACTCGTGTTAAATAAGACAGCGTCGTCATCTTCGTTTTCTTCTTCATAGGTTCCTTCTAATTTGGAGACTTCTTCGTTTACCATCTTAGTGTATAAATCTAATCCTACGGCATCGATAAAGCCCGCTTGTTCGCTTCCTAATAAGTCTCCTGCTCCACGAATCGCCAAATCTCGCATCGCTATTTTATAGCCGCTTCCCAATTCGGTAAACTCTTTTATCGATTCGAGTCTCTTTACGGCTGTTTCAGATAGGAGTTTCGCAGGATTGTACATGAGATAAGCGTAGGCAATTTTGTCACTTCGTCCAACTCTACCTCTAATTTGATATAACTGGCTGAGACCGAAATGGTCCGCATCTAATATGATAATCGTATTGACATTTGGGATATCGATGCCCGTTTCTATTATGGTGGTACATATTAATATGTCGTATAACCCTTCTATGAAGTCTTCCATAATGGAGTTAAGTTCTTCGGGTGCCATCTGGCCATGACCACATACAATACGAGCTTCCGGGATCAGTTTTAGAAGTTTAGTTTTAAAAGATTCTAAATCCGATATAGAGTTTATTAAAATGAATGTTTGCCCGTTTCTCGTAAGTTCTTTATAGATGGCATCTTTTATTATGAGGTCGTTTTCCTCGATGACGTATGTCTGTATCGGATATCTGTTTACTGGAGGTGTATCGAGAACGGAAAGGCTTCTAAGTCCACTCATCGCCATTTTTAGGGTTCTAGGGATAGGCGTAGCCGAAAGCGTTAGAACATTGACATCATTTTTAATCTTTTTTATTTTTTCTTTATGGGTAACCCCAAATCGCTGTTCTTCGTCGACGATTAATAGTCCCAAGTTTTTATATTTTATTTTGTCGTTTAGTAGTTTATGGGTCCCTATGATGATGTCTATCTTTCCACTTTGTAAGTCTCTAAGTATTTCGTTCGTCTTTTTAACGCTTATGTGACGATTTAAGAGTTCTATGCGTATCGGATAATTACCAAATCTTTCCAATGCACTTGTATATTGCTGTTTGGATAGAATCGTCGTTGGACAGAGGTATGAGACTTGAGCGCCATTGAGTACGGCTTTAAACATGGCACGAAATGCCACCTCTGTTTTACCGTAGCCGACATCACCACAAAGAAGTCTATCCATCGGTACTGTACTTTTTAAATCATAGTCGATTTCTTTTATTACTTTCTCTTGATCTTCGGTCAGTGTATAAGGAAAGCTTAAAGCAAAACTTAATTCTTCATCGAAATCCTTATAGGCCTTGCCCACTGCTTGTGAGCGGTCTCTATAAAGCATTAAAAGTTCATTAGATATATCTTTTATCTTTTTTCTCGTTTCGCTTTTCTTTTTAGCCCAAGCAGTACTGTTAAGTTTATTAAGTTTAGGAGTTCTTCCCAATTCACTGGAATATTTATATAGTCTATTAATCTTATCGACGGGAAGGTATACTTTGTCATTTCCTAAATATTCAAGTTCGATGTAGTCTTTTAAGTGCTCCCCGCTTTTTATTGTCTTTATACCTCTATAGATACCTATTCCGTGTTGCTCGTGAACGACAAAGTCGCCTTTAGACAATTCATTAAAAGCTTTTATTTTTCTGCCAACTTTTATAGAATTTTTAAATTTTATCTCTCTTTGAGTGTTTTTATCTATATCATTAGGCGTTATGACACAGTAATTTTCAAAGATATATCCTTTGTTGATTTTGGTTTTGACTATGTTGATTTTTCCCGTAAATACTTCGTCAGAGTTTGTTATGATAGCACTTTCAAATAGGTCCATAATTTCGTTTATCTGTTTATTGCTTTCAAGTGCGAAGATTACTGTTTTGTCCTTTAGTTGTTTTTCGCAAAATTTCTTTAAAAGAGCAAGGTCACCCGCAAAGTTGTCTAATTCTTTGGATGTGTAAATTAATGAGTTAGGTCGCTCAATCATGTTTAAGGTTTCTAATTTGAAGGTTTTATCCATTTTTATATCCGCATAATCGAACATATACTTCGTTTTAGGGTCGATTTCTTTAGAAGCATTGTATTCTAATACTTCGGTTAATAGATTTTTATATGATTGTTCTACTTGAGACTCGTCTATTATAAATACAGTTTGATTACCAAGATAGTCCATAAGGGAGTTAGGAGTCAATTCTACTGATTCATTAAATTTTTTAATTTCTACTTCCGATATTTCCTTTATGGTTCTCTGAGTATTTTCGTCAAATGTTTTAATCGTCTCTATTTCGTCACCAAAAAACTCTACACGTATAGGTTTGTCTGCTTCTGTTGGAAATATATCGACAATATAGCCTCTTAAAGCGTATTCTCCTGTAGTTGTAACGAGAGATTCTCGATGGTAGCCGAACTTTTCAAGTTTATCTAAAAATATTTCCCGGGAAATATTTTCTGTGTTCGGCTTTATTGTAAAACTCTGCTCTTCTTTTAAATTAGGCAAGTATTTTAAAAATCCCATCAATGAGGTTACGACAAGGTGTTTTTTGTTTTCTTTCTTCAGTTTTTCTAGAGTTTCTAGTCTTTTAATCTTTAAATCTGGAGAGATAGCAAGTGCGACTGATGCGAG
>CAZLNI010000128.1:0-3126 GCA_964560995.1 uncultured Muribaculaceae bacterium | reverse complement strand
AGAGTAAGTGCACAAATTATTTATTCTTCTATCTAAAATCAATTAAAAAAGTTGCTTAGTTATTAAGCAGCTTCTTTAATGTTCTCATCTCTCTAGCACTAAGTAGAACAGTAACACCATTTAAAGTAACTTTTTGTAAGTTTATGCTTTGTTTTTTCTTAGTAGCATTTAAAGCATGAGATCTTGCATTAGCAAAATTAGGTTTTTTTCTTGTTAATTTAGTTGCCATAATGTCCCTCCTTAAACGTAAATTGCTTTTCAATTATAGCATTTTAAAGACTACGTGTCAAATTTTTTGTGTTTATTTTTAAGACTTTAGAACTTTGTCTTTGGTTTACAATTATATTGTTTTAATCTTTCTTTATGAGCAATTAGAGTAGGAGTTGCTGAAACGCCGTTTTCTATAATCGATTCTCTTATTTCGGCAGCATTCAATTTTGTGTCACAACCAAAATTAATATCCCAATTTTTTCTAGAAAGTTTCAGAGCAAAGTCATCCAAGTCGACTAAGAATGTACGTGTGCGGTGAATTAAATTTTCATCTCCTAAGAATTCTTGACCACAACAACTTGGAAAAGTAAACGTTATAGGAAAAATATAAGGTATGATATCGCCTTTCTCTATACTATCCACCGATTTATCTTTAACTGTCCGATATTTCGAATCTATCAGTAAGCTAAGGCCTATTTCAATAAGCATACCAGTATTGGTATACTGCGAAAACTCTTCGCTTAGCATTTCTGCGTATGCGACAGCTTCGTCCGTTTTTATTTGCTTAACAATTTTGCTTCCTGTAAAATCGACCGTCGTGAATAAATTTAGACGCTGCCTAAACCCATTTATCCTTATATAAGGTGTATAGGAGACATATGTCTTTCTTCCATTTATACTTGTCATTATTTCTTCTCTCGTAAGTTCCACTCCAAAAACCCTCCATCTAGTTCTATTTTAACACAATAGGGTATATTTTCAACTTTTTTTCTTGGGGCTTGTTAGAGCGTTTTTGTTATGATAAAATCTAATTAGGGAGGATAATTATGAGCTATGTACCAATAAGTTTTAAAAGTGATTATTCTCTACTTAAAAGTACTTTGAAGGTTGCGGATATAGTCGAATATGCCAAGAGTAAGAATTCTTCTTATGTCGGATTGTTAGACGACAACCCTTATTCGATTATGGATTTTATGAACGCATGCGAGAAAAAGGGCATTAAAGGGATTTTTGGTTTAGTCGCCAAGATAGGTGATAACAAGATTTTTCTATATATCAAAGATTATGAAGGATATTTAAACATCATCAAAATAAACGAACTAATGATTGAAGGGAAATTGACAATCGACGGGATAGCCAAGTATAATTCTGGGCTTTTGTGTGTATTACCTTATGAAAATTATAATCTTTTTAATAGATTTAAAGTCATTATGGAGACTTATCTTGGGTATAGGAGTCAAGCAGAACTCGATAATGCTATACAGATAAGTAAAAATGTGGTTTTTTTAAACGAAGTTATGTATTTAAAAAAGGAAGATGAAGCTATTCTTAAGATGCTTTATAGCATTGCTTCTGAACCATATGAATTATCGGGTAACTATGTCTTAGATGCGACTGATTTTGATGTCCAAACGGTCGAAGCATTTCAAAGTTTATGTAATTTAGAATTCAATTATAAAGAGAGATATATTCCTAAGTTTTGTAAGACCGAGGAAGACGCGAGTAAGCTGCTTAGGTCTCTTGCTGTTAAAGGGTTAGGAAAGAGACTTTCAAACAACGTAGGAGAAGTCTATAAAAAAAGGCTTCAGTACGAATTAGACGTCATAAATAAAATGGGCTTTGTCGACTATTTCCTAATAGTCTATGATTATGTAAAATTCGCCAAAAAGAACGATATATATGTAGGACCTGGGCGTGGTAGTGCGGCGGGTTCGCTCGTCTCATATACTTTAGGTATAACGGATATTGACCCCATAAAATACGACTTGCTTTTCGAACGATTCTTGAATCCCGAGCGTATAACGATGCCAGATATAGATATGGACTTCGAAGATGTAAGGCGCAACGACGTCATCGAGTACGTCAAAGACAAATATGGAAAGGATGCCGTCTCTTTGATAATCGCCTATGGAACTTTTGGCTGTAGGCAGGCTATACGCGATGTGGGAAAGGTGTTTAAGTTCGACGAAGGTCTTGTAGGAGATTTATCTAAAAAACTAGATTCTAGAAAGACTTTAAAAGAAAATGCTGAAAACTCCGAGATAGCTGAATTCGTAAAAAAGAACAATCTTGGTAAGCTTTATAAGATAAGCATGAAAATAGAAGGCTTAAAGAAGAATACGACTATCCATGCGGCGGGTGTCATCATATCTTCTGTTCCACTTCTAAACCTTATCCCGACATATAAGACGAGCAGTGGGATATTGACTGGCTATACGATGGAATATTTGGAAAAACTGGGACTTTTAAAAATGGACTTTTTGGCGATTAAGAATCTTACGACTATCCACAACACCGTCAGATTGATTCACAGAAAAGATGCCGCTTTCGAGCTTAGAAATATAGGGCTAGATGATAAACTTACGTATAATAAAATATTTAAAAATGTCGATACCGACGGCATATTCCAATTTGAAACTCCTGGTATGAAAAATTTCTTAAGGAAGCTAGAACCCGAAAATTTTGACGATTTAATTGCGGCGATTGCCCTTTTTAGACCAGGGCCTATGCAGAATATAGACGAATATATCGCGAGAAGAAAAGGGTTAAAAAGAATTGAATATTTACATCCAGATTTAGAGCCAATTTTAAAATCGACTTATGGTATCATCATCTATCAAGAGCAGATAATGCAAATACTTTCGGTTATGGGAGGTTACTCTTATGCCGAAGCGGACTTAGTTCGCAGAGCGATGAGCAAAAAGAAAAAGGAAGTTATGGTCGAAGAGAGAGCGAAGTTTAAAAGGAGTGCAGTGGCTAAAGGGTATGCAGAAGACTTAGCAGAGCAGGTCTACGACTTGATTTTGAGATTCGCTGATTACGGATTCAATAAGTCGCACTCGGTCGCATATGCTCTCGTCGCTTATCAAATGGCGTTTCTTAAATCTAACTATCCAGATGAATTTAGACTCAATA
>CAZLNI010000127.1:0-3147 GCA_964560995.1 uncultured Muribaculaceae bacterium | reverse complement strand
ATTATAAAAGGAGCTTAAGTATTAAGTTTTGGCTTTTTATTTTTTGTCATAGGGGAACAAAGTAATTTTGCAATATAATGTTGCAAATTTATGCATATATCTTAAGTTTCTAGCTGACATGCCTTTTAATGTAGTAAACTCCATTTTTAAATCTTTTGCTAATGTGATTATACTATATCTAGAAAAAAGTTGCCATCCCTCTATTAAAAATTGGGGAAGCATAGTATAATTAGATTATTAAGTTAAACCGTAAGTTTTTGAAGGAGTAGTTTATGAAGAAGGAAAAAAGTAAGGTAGAAAGCGATGTCGTAGAGAAAGTGGAGGAGAAAAAGAAACCATTTTTACAAAAAGTGGAGGCTTTCTGTAAAAAATATATCTATGTTATAATAAGTGCGCTTTGTGTTGGAGTCTTTATACTTTTAGCCGTATCTCTATCTAGAAACAATCGAGATGTACGAAAAGATAATCCTACTAATAGCCCAGGAGTTATTCTTCATGAGGTAAAGGTCCATATCGAGTTCGTCTCGAATTTTATTTTTAGCACATATGATGTCAGACTATATGCAGGTGATAAAAAGGAATTGATGGAGCATGGAAAAGATGCAGATTTTACATTTCAGTTGGAGGAAGGAAAAAATTCTTTGATTTTTCAAAACGATGAAGACTCTGCGATAAAGAATACAGTAGAAATCGACGTGGACAGCGACATGGAAGTCGGTTACAAGATAAATTGCTATTTTGATAGAATAACAGTAGAAGAACTGTATATCGATAAAGATAAGCCACTTCAAGACGGTGAAATAAAAATCGATATAGATAAAAAGTATTTTGATTCTAAAAAATATGGAGATGTCGTTAGTAAATTAGAAGAATTAGGTTTTACTAATATCTCCTTAAAGCCTCTTTACGATATAGTTATAGGATTTACACCAGAAGAATCGATCGAAAGTGTCACAATAGATGGTAAGGATGATTATAGAAAAGGCGACGTTTTCAATAAAGATGTCGAAGTAGTCGTTTCGTATCATCTAAAAGAATCAGATGATCCATCGAGAGTGAAACCGCCTTATAGTAGTTACTCTGCTAAGGGGTTAAATTATGAAGAAGTAAAGAAGGCATTCGAAGAGGCAGGATTTACAAATATCGTTACAAAGGAGCGAACCGTCTCAAGTGGTACAAATGGCGACGTCTATTCGGTTTTAATAGATAGTAAGTCGTTCGATAAGAAAGAGGACGAGTCATATAAAAAAGATGTAGAAGTCGAGATAACGTATCTAGTGGTCGATTCAAATATTAAAGAGAAACCTAATAGAAACGATGTTGTTTTAGACTTATATTATGCCCGTAAGGCTTTCGAAAACTATGGTAAGTCTCGTTATAAATACGGTTTCAAATGTCATTGGATAATGGACTTGTATAGAGAAGATGAACGCGAAGATGGCTCTTTCTATTTCCAAGTTGGCGTGACGATTACTAATCAGTATAATGCCAAATATGATGCCATTGCTGAAGGAATAGTAAGTGGGACTAATTCGTCGCCGAAAGTAACTAACTTTAGAATAAAAGAATAACATCATCTAAATGAAAAATATTAAAAAACTTCTCCCGTTAGAATAAATGAGGAGTTTTTTATTTGGAACTGCCATTTTGCCCAGTATATAGTTCATTATACGGAACTATTGTGTAAGAGTTCTTGATGACTTCCTATAGAATCTACTTTGCCATTAGCTAAGACAATTAAAGTATCCGAGTTTTTCATGAGTTCTTTATTATGAGTTATGACGATTAAGGTATGGTCAGTTTTTAAATCATCCAAGAGATTAATTATTTTTTTAATTGTATTGGGGTCTAGAGAAGATGTCACTTCATCTAATAAAATGATTTCTGCTTTTGTTAACAGCGTTCTAGCTAGGGATAACAGTTGCTTTTGACCGCCGCTTATGTTGCATCTTCTTTTAGTACGGTATTGTAACCTTTAGGTAAAGACATGATGAAATCGTGGATTCCTACTCTCTTACATACTTCTATTTGCCTTTTTTTATTGGAATCAACGAGAGAAAGATTAGCTCTTATACTCATGTTAAAAAGAAACGTTTTTTGGTTAACTACTCCAATATTAGAGTAATGGACGTCTTTGGAGTAAGCATATATATCTTCATTATCTATCGTTATTTTGCCTTTGTCTATTTTATATAGCTTTAAAAGAAGGTTAAAAATTGTCGTTTTTCCTGCCCCAGTCTTTCCTACAATGGTAGTGACACGATGTGGTTCAGCGCTGAAAGAGACGTTTTTTAATATATATTTATTCTCATATTTAAAATATACATTTTTGAATTCTACTCTTCCTATTAAAGTGTCGTTATTTAATGAGCCGTCTAGTTTCAATTTCCATATGCTAATATATCTTTTATTCTATAAAGAGAAATCGCTTCGTTCATAATAGAAATGTCGAAAGCCATAATATCGTTTAAAGATTCCCTAGTCTTATCAAAATAAGAAGTCAACAGCAAGAATAAAGATATATGTATTTGGTCTTTCATTAGAAGGAGTATCATCATAAAGTAAAGGCCGATTTTCCCTAAGTCTACGAGCAAGTTTACAAAAGTTTTGCGAGTAAAAAAGTATTTTCTTTTTAAAAAGTAATTCGTTTGCCACTTGTTCCTAAAGATATCAATTTTGTTGTTTATTTTTTCGGCATTGTCAAAACTTTTCACGTCTTTAAGACCAGTTAAAATTTGCGAGAGCATGCCGGTCATCTTATCAGCGTATTCTCTTTGCTTTTTGGCGTGATAAGCACTTTTGGTATTACAAATCTTTGCGTATTTAAGATATAGAGCATCGATTAGAACGACATATAACGCGATTAAAAGGTTACTTTTAAAAAATACCCAATAAATGACTGAAAGTTTGATTATTTCGACAGACAACTCGATGATAAATGAAGGTAGTTCGGCAATATTTAGAATATCTCCGTTTGATGAGTTTAATATTTTACCTGTAGTAACCTTTTTAGTATAGTTTTCGTCATAATTAAAAATGCTCTTCACCAGTTTGCGATGAATGTCTACGTAGACTCCTTTAAAGAAGTTAGCATAGCACCAATTCGTACAAAAAGAACCAGACTTAACTAGTATTTGTATAATCATC
>CAZLNI010000126.1:0-3157 GCA_964560995.1 uncultured Muribaculaceae bacterium | reverse complement strand
TTGTTGGAGATGTTTCATTCCTTCTAAATAATAACACATTGCTTCTTTATCATTTGGATGAGTATCTAAAAATAATGTTACATCTTGAATACAAAAATCTAATTTACTGATTTGTAATAACATGTCATCCATGGCATTTCACCCACGGTAAATTCAATTGTTTAAAAATTGTACCATTTTCAAATGCTTGATTCATTGGATAGATATCTTTAAACTCTTGAATTTTTATTGATGATATAGCTAATTCTAAATCTTTCATTTTTTTCCTCCTCTAAAATATAATATGTTGCATTTTTTTTAATATATAGGTCAATTAACTATTGCTTATTTAAAAATGTTGTGTTATATTATTAAAGCAAACCAATTAGGGGTATAGTTCAATGGTAGAATACCGGTCTCCAAAACCGTTGATGTGGGTTCGACTCCTACTACCCCTGCCATTTCGGGAAGTAGCACAGCTTGGTAGTGCACCTGGTTTGGGACCAGGGGGTCGCAGGTTCGAATCCTGTCTTCCCGACCATCTTGATAATAAAGTCTTGATTTCAAGGCTTTTTAATATGCTCGATTCTTTTTCACTATGTTAGTCATTTGAGAAAGATTGAACGTTATGATATAATTTTTGTAGATGTTTAATTAGACTTGATTCTATTTAAAAGAAGAGGTGACATATGAAAATATATACTGGTTGTTTTGATTATTGTAAAGGTCCTAAATGTGTGTCTATATCTAATGATGCTTCTAAAGAGGCAGGATTTGATGGACCAATTATATGCGGCTTGTGTCCACAAAAAAAGTGGGATAAAGAAGAATCCTTAGATAATTATATAGAAAGATATTACGAAACTACTTTAAAAGCGAAAACTCCTAGTGAGATTTTAATGCAATTAGGTGAAGGAGCGATTCTTTTGTCACCGGAAAAGCCTAATGAACTTAGTCCGCGTCATATAGTTGCCGCTTGGCTTGAACTTTATTACGGTATAACGATAAGAGAAGTTGTTTGCTTGGATGGCGGTAAGGTAAAGCTATTACCATATAATAAATACTATGCTTCTATTAAGTTGACATTAGAAACTCTTATCAGAAGAGATATGGATATGCATGGATATTCTTCGATTGCTGCGGCGTACGCTTATGAACAAGCTCAGAAATTAAAAGATAAAAAAGAAGTATGCGATTCTGGAGGAATTTCGGAGCTAGTTTATATGAACTTAGCAGAAGTCTTAGAAAAAAAGTACGATTCTGGACAAAAAAAGATGTAGTGAGAACACTACATGTACAAGATTAGAAATCTTGTCTTTTTTTACCAACTTTGAGGTATAGTTCCTTTACCCATGATATAATTTTTAATTTTGACATAATCGATAGCGTAAATGTTACCATCGTTATCTATGTCCGCCGCTAAGTAATAGGCACCTTCTAATGAAGGTTTACCCATTATCTGGTTTTTAATTTTGACATAATCGGTGGCGAATATTTCTCCATCGCCATTGGCGTCACCTTTTATGACGACGGTGTAAATGTATTCTTGTCCTTCGAACTGCAACGTAAAAATCATCCCTGTAGCAATAGGTTTTTCATCGCCTTCAGTACTTTCAAGTCCACTGAATGTCACTCCTGGAAAACTAGATAGCAAATCTTTTGCATTTTTAAGTGATTCGCCTAAAGAGAAACCTACTACATAGTTTTCCTTTTTTACTAGACCAAAATAGTTTAGTACTTCTTCTTCTGTTATAGGCGCCTGTTCATCGCGAACTGTAACCTTCGTTATAAACTTTATAGTGTGGTCCCCTACCGTTATATTTGTATATAGATTTGTCGACCCAGCTATGAGGCCAGTTATCTTTGAATTTTCATAATTAACTGTATCCGCATTTTCCGAAGAACCAGTGAAATTAAGTTCTTTTTCAGGAATAGTTTTAGGAGAAAAAGGCTTTGACTCATTTTTTAAAAGGACAATTTTTTCGGGTATAACGATTCCTATCATACCTTTATCTAATTCATCCACTGATAATGTATCAATATTGTGCAATTGGGCATATCCGCCAACTGCCGTTAAGTTTTCTTTGACTAAGTAATAGGCATCAATAGGCTCGTTAAAAGTCGTATCCATGATACATTGTAAGGCAATGAATGCTCCCTTATTTCCAGTAGAATTAACTGAGCCTGTAGAAAAACTGTTTTTTATTTGGGCGTTCATGTTTAACCCTATAAAACCACCTACATTTTTAGGAGCAGTTACATTTAAGTTAGATGAAGAGTTCATTATGACGGTGCTGTTGGAGACATTGCCTATAAAACCTCCTGTCGAATTCAATGGATTGTTCACACTTTCGACATTTGTAACTGAACCGTTTAAGAGGTGAACATTATCAATCGTCACAGACGATGCAACGGACGCCAATCCGCCTAAATAACTTCCAGTCTTCGAATTAACAGTTATATTATCGACGAAAAGATTTTCTATCGATGAATGTATACCATATTCTCCTATATCTTCGAATACTCCCGTACTAGAAGTGATATTTTTAAGAGTTTTGCCATTGCCATTTAAATGTCCTTTAAAGTCAATGGCAGGATATTCTACTCCTTCAAAATCTAAATCGTTTACTAATTTATAATATTTATCGTTTGTATCGATGCGCATAAAATGTAGGAATTCATCGACATTTTTAATCAAATAGGGTTCTACTCGCGTACCAAAACCTTCCAAAGAAGGAATAGTTATATCGAACGTTATCGAATCGGCTGTTTCGCCGGTGACTTCGATGATTATACCGGAGTTCGCACCATTTGAGTAATAAATTGTTTCATTATCGAATGTAGAAGAAGCGTCACGTAAAGACTTACCTCTAGTTTTTCTAGTGAGGTTTAATGTCGCTTCGGTTAATTTACCGAGCCCTGCGCCAAGACTAGGCTCTTCTGGTCTAAAGACGAAGACGTGATCTAGTTCGCCGTGATCACCGCCTTCTTTATTGCCACGATATTTATTAACTTCGTTCACTCTATAGATGATCAACCCCGCACTATCCGGAGTATGGGTTTCGTATGTCTTCTGCTTGGAAATATATTCTATTATGAAGAATTCTTCTGACGATTTATCTGGTTGAATTTTAATCGCACGCTGTTCATCGGGATTGGTAAATGTCGGTTTTTTTTT
>CAZLNI010000125.1:0-3275 GCA_964560995.1 uncultured Muribaculaceae bacterium | reverse complement strand
GTTCATCCTAAACTCCTTTCTTAGGGGTCACATTATTGGACCCTCTACTATTATTGTTCCGGATGAATTCGATTTTTCTCATTTTTTTCTTCCAAAATAGTCAAGAATACGAACTTATGTATTGATTTAAGGTAAAAATGCTTAAAAATTTAAAAACTGCCTCCTAAATTAATTATACCCTACTTACTACTCTTTTTTAAACTCTCACTTATTACGAACTTTCGTAAATTAAAAAATCCAAGTGTTATTTACTTGAATTTATAATGCTTCTAATCTTCAATAATTACTTATTTAATTTGTGTCTTAAAGATAACTTATTGTTTCTTTGAAAGCATTCTTTCTATGCTCGATAGTTTATGAACTAACTTATTCGCTTTAACCTCGTCGTTTATGTTTGTAAGAAATGTCTGCGCTAATGCATAAGTATTGCCAGTATTTAATGCATAACTGTTCTTCGTGAACAAATTGCTTTGAAAAATCAAAGGAACTTTGCCAGAAAAATCTATAACTTTTTGTACAACTCCATCCATGACGGGAACGTGTACTCCATATAAACTACTTATGATAAACGTATAATCTTTTTCTTTAGAAGCTTCACTTATATTCTTGATAATTCCATCAATCGCCTGTAAATCTTTCTTAATCATATCTAACTTATTATATCCTGCAATCGTATAATCTAAGATAAAACCATCATAAGGATGATTATCGATGAGATCGACAACTGCCTCCTTTGTAGCAAAAAGACTCATGTCGTTCACCGCGTAATCTATATTAGGACTTTTCTTTTTTTGCATGCCGTTTAAATAGAAATTTATGTCGTTTATCCTTGCTTCGTTAGTTAAAGTCAAAATTTTAATTCCATGCATTTCTACTATAGAAGCGAATCCCATCGAACCATCATTCTCTTTTTTAAACATAAAAGGCATTTCCTCTTTAAAAGGATACAAGCTGAATAATTTAGTAGGCATTTTTGTGAAATCGGAGTAGAATCTTTCCATCTCGACATCATCGTAGTTCATAAACACGACTGAGTCGTTTTCTTTTAATGAAAAGCCTCCTGTAATTATAAATACTCCTGCCTTTTCGGGCGGGACAACCTCTTTTTCTAGTATATTAAACTTCTTTTCAGATTCGTTCCAGTGCTCTCCTAATTCCCTATAATAAGCTCTTAAAATGTCATCGGAGTTTATGTTGTCACATCCTACTACCATACCCACTTTACAATATTCCGCTAATTCGAAAGAAATCTTACTGATAACTTTCTTAATGCCTTCATAAGCCGCTGTAGAAGTAGCTGTCATTATAATATGTACGAAAACTTTTTTGTTTTTATTCGGGTTTAAAACCTTTATTAACTCTTTTACTTGATTAAATTTACTCGCACTATTTAAAGTATAAAATATATGGAGATTATTGTCAGCCCCTATAGAATCACGTGCCTTTATTAAAGTCTCATTAGTGTCGAGTTTCTTTTCGAAAATTAAATAGTCGATTTCATCTTCTTGCCCTTTTCCTTTTTCTGGAATACTAAAGGCTTTATACGCTTCGTTATAATCGCCTGCCGCTGTCGATAAATTCCCAAAAAGATAGTTTTTAAGCATATAATCGAAATATGGCATCAGTTTAGGACTATAGACTTCTGTAGACCCCTTACGCTCAACACCAAATCCATTGATGAGCATCAATATCGTCTTACGCACTTTATCACCCACTCTATTCTTTATAAAAAATTATAACATAAATTTAATTGTTTGTGTAAAAATTCGTCATAATCTACAATAAAAGTCACATTAAAAAACCGAAAAATTCAGGAATAAGAATTCTTCGATTTATATTTTTGTACTTTTTAATATTCCCAAGGATTTCGTTCTTCCATTCCACCGAATTTACCCAAACAATCTTCGACCTCTCCGCATATAAACGGATTATATATCTGACTAAAGTCGACTTTGGTCATATCTCCTTTAGCATTATAAATCATTCCTCGCGCAATTATTTGGTCTAAGTTTCTTTGTTCATAATGGTGTTGTTCACCCGTCACATAATAATTACCATCTACTTCGACGAGTTCTATCTGATCGGTAATATAAATTGAGTTAAACTCTTCATCTGGATTACAGACGTTATTTTGGCAAAAATGAATCGAGATGCTATATCTATAATATGGATAATCTCCAAACCTACCCATATCTAACTCTCCTACATCATCATACAATTCTAACACTCTATAATCTCTACCATCTCTAAAATATATATCAGCAAAATCGACAACAGTATGCGTCTTAAGAGGGCTTTGCTTTTCGTGTGGTGTCTCTATATCTTCGATAGAGGAATATACTTCTGGTAAAGTATCTTCTAAACGAAGATCAACAATCGTCAAAAGGTCGTTATCTTTGGCAGCGTCGACATATTTCTTAACCACCTCTTCTGGTCCTAACCCCTCTCCTAAATATTTTGTCGTAGGTCTTTCGTTTACTTGAGTAATATAGCTATCGTCGAATACTGCATTAGTGAGTATTGAAACTCCTGTAAATACTATTGAACATGTCATCAAAGTACCATAGAGATGTTTCTTCAAAAATTTAGTTAGCAATTCGAAAAAATTGTCTTTCGTCTTTCCAGAGATTTTATCCATAATGTAATCCTTAAAAGCATGGTCTTTAGGATTCGGATTTTTATGACACTTCACACACTTTTGAACGTCACTTTTATTCTTCGCTCCACACTCGACGCAAAAGATTTCTTTTGTTTTTTCTTTTGCCACTTTATTCACCACCATTCAAATAGACAAGTATTTTAAATTCGCTTTCTTTTTTCCCCTGCTTAGCCTTTAAAACATAGTAATCGCGGCTATCTGCCTTTAGAACGATTTCGTCGTTCGGATTATATACGTTTTCGATGATGACGTTATCTTTGTAGTCGTAGTTAGTCAAAGTTAGATTTTCGACGTCATTTGGTAAATAAACGTCGAGTAAAGTCGTCATCTCTTTTACCAAAATATAATATTCGTTCGCTTCTTTGTTAAACTGCAATTTATAATTATCGCTTTCTTTTATTTTTACGTCTAAGCCATTCGCGACTGCAAAATATATACCAATCGCTAAGACGACGAGCAAAGAAATGATCTTATAGGCAATCGTATCGGTAATAAAGCCGAAAGCATTGAAGTTGCCAGAACATATCTCTTTTATTTTCTCTGCTTTTTTTATACACCAAACTAATGTCCAACGGCTTGCGGCTTCTCTCTCTTTATCGCTAAATTTATAACCACA
>CAZLNI010000124.1:0-3295 GCA_964560995.1 uncultured Muribaculaceae bacterium | reverse complement strand
TCAATAACGCACCAGAGAAGAATCTGCTTGAACTTTTATAAAGTAAGAGCTTAATGATAGATATCAATTCTAGAAATGGAATTGATTTTTTTGTGTAAAATTAATTAGTAAAAGCCTAATTTTTGTCTTTTTCTAAAAAGCAAATTAATTATACTAGTATTTTTTTTTGAAATTGTTATAATTAATGTGTTAAGTAAAGTAGCATGCATATTTGGAGGTAGAGCATATGTTAAAAAGAACGTTTGGAATTATAGAAATAGGAAGTACTAATACTAAAACTAATATTTATGAAGATAGAAAAAGAATATACGAGAATAACGTAACAATAGAGTTTAAGAAGAATTATCAAATCGATAAAAAGATAGTTGATAGTGATTTAGAGAAATTGTTTGCAGTAATTAAAAAAGCTTTAGAGTATACTAAAGACGTTCACGTATATGGTTGTAGCATATTTAGAAATATTAGTAGTAATGAATTAAATGATATTAATCTAAAATTAATGAGCCAATTCAACTTGGAAGTAGAAGTGGTATCTCAAGAAGATGAAGCTAACTATACGGCTTTGGGCTGTTATAGTAGTATAGATTATGATGGAAATATTTGTGTATTC
The DNA here is from genome assembly GCA_964560995.1 of uncultured Muribaculaceae bacterium. Taxonomy (GTDB): domain Bacteria; phylum Bacillota_I; class Bacilli_A; order RF39; family UBA660; genus RUG11867. The sequence continues at coordinate 2,685 of CAZLNI010000124.1, read as the reverse complement.
ATCGGTGGAGGTGGCTCAATCGAACTTATATTCGTCAATAACAATAGAGTAATAGATAAAAAGTATTACAGTTTTGGTGTAGTGGATATTACAAATAAGTTTCCAAGCTTAAAAGATGATATTCCAACTTGTACTTTTGATGAAGTTTATAATTATATAGATGGGTTAATAGAAGGTATAGATACTAAAGCAGATATTTTCATTTTAGCTGGTGGCAATCATCCATATTGGTATGATAATGCAGGTTATGAACTAGCAAAGAATACTTTATATGAAGATGAAACTCAAAAATATATGCTTACTAAAGAAACGAGCGATAAATATGACCGCGATTGTCTAGTTACTTCTTTAGATAAAATAAGACAAAAGAGCGATAATCCATTATGGTTTGATGGAGCAAGAGCTATGAAGGTTATTACTAATCTAATATCTAATAAGATCGACGCTAAATATATAATTCCGACTAAAATTAACATGGAAGATGGGTTAAAAGAAGTTCTTCTCAAATCGGAAAATTAATTATAAATGTAAGTGTTATACTGAAAATTAAAACTGCTAAATAAAAACTAGCAGTTTTATTATACGAGTTCCGTATTTAAATAATAATAGTAGTCTAACAATTCTTTTGAGTAGTTAAGTATCTTACCATCGGGTAGTACCAACATTCTTGTGATGCCGATGCTTTCGACAAATGATGGATTATGACTGACGAGGATAAGTGTTCCTTCGAAGTTTTTGAAGTTTTCACCTATGATGTTTTGTGTTTCGGGGTCAAAATGGTTAGTCGGTTCATCTAAGATGATGAAGTTTGCTTTGGTTAATAAAATCTTGCAAAGAGCTACGCGCGCTTTTTCACCTGGTGAAAGGACTTTTATGCGTTTATTGACGTCATCGCCATAAAATAAGAAGTTCCCTAGCCATGAACGCAGTTCTTGTATAGAGTAATCACTGTTCTTGACGTTTTCGAGAATCGTCTTTTCGTCGTCTAGTATTTCTAATTCTTGAGCATAATAAGCGATGTCAGCTTTTTGATTAAAGACAATAGTTCCCGTCTTTGGTGTCAGTTTTTGTAGCAATAATTTTAAGAGAGTAGATTTACCGATTCCATTTTCTCCGACGATTAAGAATTTCTCATTTTTAGTGAGCGTGAACGACAAATCGTGGTATAGCTCCGCTTTTTCGGGGTAGGCAAAAGACAAATTTTCTACTTGTAATGGAATCTTTCCTATCTCCCTAATTGGGCTAATCTTCATGTTTACGCGTTTATAGACCTTATCGCGAGTTTCCAACTTGGCAAGTTTGCTATCCAACATCTTTTTGCGGGAGGCACCAAGACGCTTTAATTTATGGTTCGTGGCAGATGCCTGTTCAGTTCTTTTGATGAATGCTTCGAGTTTTTCTATTTCCCTCATCTGATTGGCGATACGAGTCTCCTTTTCAGCCATCTCGCGCGCATAGGCACGTTTAAAGTCGATATAGTTTCCATCGTATAGAGAAATTTTATGAGAAACTTTATCGATGAATAGAATCTTATCGACGACCGAATTCAAGAAATCAATATCGTGACTTATTATTAACTCACCATAGGGATAATTCTTCAAATAATTTGTTATATACTCTTTGGTAGAAGAATCTAAGTGATTGGTCGGTTCATCTAAAAGAAGAAGAGAACTTTGTGAAAACAAGAGGTGAACGAAGGCAATTTTAGATTTTTGCCCGCCTGAGAGAGTCGACACTTTCATATCTAATAAATCTGACTGTATACCCATTTCTTCGATAATATTCAATAAATCCTCTTCAGCGCCATACTCGCCTAAGGTATCTAAGCGGTCTTGTAACTTAGCGGCTTTTTTAAGTAGACGATTACATTCTTTCTCATTGCAAGTTGTCAGTTCTTCATAAGTTTTAGCGAGTTCTTTTTTCAAATCTTCTATTCCTCGCGCAGAATATAAGTAATCCCAGACGGTCATTTCTAAGCCTTTAAAATCGATTTCTTGGGGAAGATATCCTATTTTAGTATCTTCTAATATAACAGCACCAGATTCCAAATGCTCTTCTCCTAAAATGATTTTAAATAAAGTCGTCTTACCCGCTCCGTTGACGCCGACTATGCCGACCTTAGAATAGGGTTGAATCGTAAAACTCGCATCATCATAGATTACTTCTGTACCATAGGATAGATTCATATTTAAGGCTCGCATAATAACACTTTCTTTCTCTTAAGTATTATATCATATTTATGTAACGTCGGACAATTTAAGTAATGTTAAACTCTTGTAAAAAACCAAAAAATAATCATTAAAACAAATAAAAGTTTGATATAATATTAGGAGTATGGAAAGAAAGAGTATAGAGAAAAGTATTTATACTTTGAAGAAAAATATCGATTATTATACGAGAGTTTATGGACCAAATTTAACTAAAATCGAGGAGTTAAAGAAGAAGCTCAGCGATGCGAAGAAAAAGTTAGAAAGGAGTAAATAAGGCTTGTATTAATTCTTCGATTATGATAAAATCTCTTTAGATTGCAGATGAGTAATCTAACTCTCAAAATTGCAAGGATGGCGGAATTGGTAGACGCGCTACTTTGAGGGGGTAGTGAGCGTATGCTCGTGTGGGTTCAAGTCCCATTTCTTGCACCATGAAGAAATAATGCGAACCTAAAAAAGTTCGCTTCAACGGTAC
>CAZLNI010000123.1:0-3347 GCA_964560995.1 uncultured Muribaculaceae bacterium | reverse complement strand
GCCAAAATATGTTAAATGAATTTAGAGGTAAACCTCAAAAAGAGCAAAGCAACAATGAAGGAATAGCTTTGTTAAAAAGTTGCATACAACTTATCGATAGAGAAAAGGAAAAGAATGAAACCGTAATTCAAAGGTTGGATAGTTATAAAAAAGATTTTAGAAGGGTACTAGATTCTAAATGGACGACTTATAGTGGAGATTTCGATATGGGAGAAATCGACTATAAGAAGAACCTCTATAACGAAGTGCTTTTAAATATCTTAGATAAGAATAAACCTAATTTGTTCGCTAAAAGAGAGAAGTTTGTCGGCGAAGAATTACTTTTAGCTCTTTGTATGCTCGCGCGATTATCTGCCTATGAAGCAGATATTATAGCAGTGAGAGAAGACGCGCGTGCAAGACTTACAGCTTTGAGTGAACTGAGCGATGAAAAAGTATTCCTAAGACCTTCTAAGAGAAAGTCATTAAACGAAGCTATAAACGGACTAGAGAGTTCATACTTATTATTAACTAACCATCTCTTTACGATAAATAGTTGGTTAGTGAGAATACATCAAGACTACATATACCTATCGCAGGATGGAGAAAGCAAAAAAGCTCAAAGCGATTTAGTTGAGGCGAAGAGAAGAGAATTCGAGAGCATGGTCGAAGCTATCGGCTCAAAAAGACTAGCTTTCTATAAAAGCATAGACCAAAGTCTCGTAGCCATCGCCAAGATGGAGCAAGAATTAGATGAGTTCGTATATGAGAATAAAGAAAGACTCAATGATATTATAAGGGCACTCCGAAGAATTCGTTTAAAAGATTGTCTAGAGAACGATGAAGAGGCTAGAACGGATTTAAAACGATGCGAACTCGAGTTAAAAATTTATTCTATTTATGGAAGAAATCTAGTAACTATAGAAGATTTACAAGAGTTGTATGGTAAAAAGTTCGAATTCCTCTTACACGATGCTTTAGGTAATAAATATTATGAGGCAACTGAAGATATGACTTTTATAGAGATAGAATGCTATCAAAAGTGCATTTTGGACAGATTCGAATCGATAGTAAGAAGAAATATATTTTTTATAGAGCATTTCTATACTAGCAATGATAATGCAAGTGCACTAATGAAAGAGATATTTGGCTTGAATAGAAACGATGAACCAGAAGAAATAGCGTATAGCATATTAGAGAATCGCACTCTGCTTGCCCTTTTAGGAGCATTTAGAGGTCGCTTCGAACTAGATAAGTTCTTTGATGAATTTATGGTACCTATAAAAGACTATAAAGAAGAAATCGATTTTCACTTAGATTTCTTGGCTTGGGAAGAGTATATACCTATCGGTTCTATCTATATGATGAAATTATGGAGCGAGATTGAAAAGGCAGGACCCAATGTATTTAGAAAAGATGATGAAGAACACTATGATGAAGAACATTATATAAATGAAATTCTCAATGAAAGGAACTCCGATGATAAACTTTACGATTTCTTTAAGTTATGTACATATCATAGAGTTTCTAGACATCCATCTTGTTTTCCCAAGGGAGTAAAGAAAATAACTATGCCTGTTAGAGGTTATAGTATTGACCGAACATTATTGTACTTAATGCCAAGCAGAAATCTTCTATTGATATTTAGAGATTTGTGGACTAACCATCCAGTATGTTTACCAGAAACATTAGAAGAAATCGATGGAGAAGTATTCACTAAAAAGGAAGGATTAGACGTAATTCTAAATGAGGGTTTAAAATGCATTTCTAGTGGAGTTTTTAGAGGTTCTAAAATTCTTAAATTAGAGCTTCCTTCGACAATAGAGAGGGCAACGATAGATTGCTTTTACGATGCTCAAATTGAATTTTTGGTGATTAGGTCACCTAATGGAGAAAGAGAGCCTTTATTTGTCTTAATACACGCCCTTTGTGATGTAAAAAGAGTATCTGCATTAAGTGACCATACTTTTAAATTAGTACCTAAGTTTAAAAAATTAGAAATAGTATTTAACGGTTCTATAGTGAAATTCGATGCATCGGAATTGGAGATTGAATTCGATAGTTATGGTAATTGTGCTAGTCAGCCAATCGATATTACTAGGGAAGATGAGGAAAAACTAGTTTCTATAGTATATGATAAAATTCAAGACAAAGTAAAACTTCAGCAAGATAAAATATTAAAAATGGATTAACTTATTTTACATTTAACACTTCGAGGCAAATACCATATACTATTTCTAGGAGGATTTTAAATGAATTATGACTATAAATATGGGAATCAATTTTATAACTATTATGGAAAACTAGGTTTTCAAACGAAGGCTTACGAAATCATCGCACCAGAACAGTCCCAAGACAAACAACCTGGTATAGAGAGCATCATGACTCCACATCCCGTATTCGATAACTCCGAATATAGAGGTAGTGGCAAACTCAAAGATAAAGTAGCTATCATTACTGGTGGAGATAGTGGGCTAGGTAGGGCAGCGGCAATAGCATTTGCAAAAGAAGGAGCTAAAGTGGTTATTCCATATTATGACGAGCATGCTGATGCTTTAGAGACAAAAAAGTATATAGAAAAGTTGGGTGGAGAGTGCCTACTTATCTCTGGCGACATCTCAAAGAAAAGTTTTGCTAAAAAGATAGTTTCAGAAACCGTGCAAAGATATGGTAAAATAGACATACTCATAAACAATGCCGGTGTCCAATATCAAGCAGATAAATTAGAAGATATATGCGATGAACAATTCGATTGGACGATGAAAGTGAACGTATACGGCATGTTTTACTTAACTAAGGAGGCATTACCTCATATGAAATCTGGTTCTTCTATCATCAACCTATCATCTATTACGGCTTTTTATGGTGAACCCCAACTCATCGATTACGTAACGACGAAAGGTGCGATTGTTGGATTTACGAGAGCACTTGCTAGAAATCTTGCTCTAAAGGGAATACGCGTGAACGCCATAGCGCCCGGATACTATTGGACACCACTTCAACCGGCATGTTGGCAAAAAGAAAAGATACCTTCACTTGGGTCTGACGCTGCGATGGCGAGATGTGCAATGCCATATGAACTAGCACCAACATTCGTCTATTTAGCAAGCGACGATTCTAGTTATACTACGGGGCAAGTGATACACTCAAATGGTGGACAAGTGATGGGATAGGCGCACATAAAATTTGACAACATCCATATAATATGGTATAGTGTTACTTAAGAAATGTAGGTGACAAAAAGAACTCGAACAAGTAGTACTCTTTGGGTTGCTTTTTTGCACGACTTTTTAAACTTTTTTGTTGACATTTTTAGGATATGCTAGTAAAATTGTAAATTGGTGGCATATCTTTTTTAAGTATAAGAA
>CAZLNI010000122.1:0-3356 GCA_964560995.1 uncultured Muribaculaceae bacterium | reverse complement strand
TTAAGCCTTCCATGTGGTTCAATAGTAAGATTTAAAAACGATACTTTGTCGCACACAGGTGAAATCACCGCAGTCGTTCTTGATAGAGGTGTCACGGGCACATCTTTAGATCTGCTAGTAGATTCAGTAGATACAGCTATTAAAAAAGTTGGCAGCAAAAAAATCAATTATGACATACTTAGATTTGGATGGACTCGATAAACGGCATGAGTCCTTTTTCTTTTCTAAAAAGTATGCTAATATTAAAGAGGTGAACTAAATGACGAAGTTTATATATAAGAAAAAATTCGGACAAAACTTTTTACAAGACGAAAAGACTATCGATTCTATCGTTGCTTCGATTACCCCAAACGAAAAAGACCTCATAATCGAGATTGGACCGGGAGCAGGCGCCCTTACCAAAAAGCTTAAAACCTATAATGCACAACTAATCGCCTTTGAAATTGACGAAGAAACTAAAAAATATTTGCTTCCATTACAAGACGATAAAACGAAGATAATATATGCCGATTTTCTTAAGATAGATTTACAAGAGTTTCTAAAAGACTACGAATACGACAAACTTTATTTTATTGGAAATCTACCTTATTATATTACTACTCCCATAATCGAACATATAATCGATTCTCACATAGAACATGAAAGTTTAACCGTCATGCTACAAGCCGAAGTTGCATCTCGCCTGCTAGCTACACCAGGTCATAGAGAGTACGGCTATATGACAGTATTATTAAATTACCATTACAATCTTGAAAAAGTGATAGACGTCGATAGAACGAAGTTTTATCCGAGTCCCAACGTAGACAGTGCTGTTATTAAACTATCGTCTAAAGAAACTGAAAAAGTAGATTACAAAGCATTTAAAGAATTATTAAAGCAGGCTTTTCAATATAAAAGAAAAAACATTTGCAACAATCTTAAGAATTATGATAGAATACAACTCAAAAACGTGCTATCTCGTCATGGAAAGAAATTGACAGACCGCGCCGAAGAAATAGATTTAGATACGTTTATAGATTTATCACGCAATTTGTCAAAAAACCCAAGAACCGAAGAAAGCCATTAGAGAAGGAGATAAAATCGTGAACAAAGATTATATAATAAAAGGAGAACAGACATTAGTTACAGACGAAAAGGGCATGCACTGCCGTGAAACGACTGATAAAATAGTAAGCGTATTAAAAATAGAGAATCAAATTGAAATCTTAAAGGCGTTAAGAGATAAGTCCTCCGAAACAGCCGAATCTGAAAAATATGACGCGAATCATTACAAATCTAATATATTTTTCTTGACCTTCATTTTAATAGGCCTGCCTATTGCTGTCGCAATCTTTAATGTCATGAACACACCAGTTTCGTTAGAGACATTTACCCATATATCGAAGATGGAAGCTTTTCTCAACTCTATGAGATTGGTGGAAAGTGGCGTTGGAATATGGAGTGTGATTAATCTAGGATTTATTCCCGCTTATTTTCGCCATAAATCTGAAGCAAAGAAAAATGGACAAATTGTCGACTACTTAAACAATAAAATACCGGAATTAGAGGAGACTTTAAACCAAATAAAGAAAAAGATGGAACCTGTAAGCGAGGTTTCACAAGAACAGCCGACATCACTTAAAACGTATAACGACGAGTTCCAAAATAATTGGGAAAGAAGACTATACCTAATAAAAGAGTTAATTTCTACGCGCAAGCAGTTGACGCAGGAAAAAGAAGAAAGAAATAGACAGGCACTATTGGAACAAGGATATACTTTAAGTGAAATAGACGATGCAGCAGTATATGCATCAAAGATAATGAAATTAGAACAACAGTCTAAAAAATCTGCATAAAAGTTATCATTAGATAGCTTTTTTCTTTTATATTTTTAAACAGTCGTGATATAATTAGATTACAAAAGAGTAGGAGTAACACATGATAAAGATTTTTTCACGCAATTACAATAAAGAAGAGACGGATATACTTTATGAGATGTTAGGCGTAACAAAAAAGACGATAAAGAAGAAAATTAAAGAAGATAAAAACTTTGCAACCTTAATCGAGCTTTTAAAGTTGAATAAAAAGATAGAAAAACTAGAAGAAGGAACCGAAAACGGACATACGTTGCGCGTTGCCACCCTTGCAAAAAAGATGGCTGAAGCAGCACATCTATCAGAAGATGAGGTTAAATCTATCTATCTAGCGGCTCTATATCACGACATTGGTAAATACAAGATTTCTGCTAAAATAATTAGCAAGCCAGGACCTTTAACAAAAGAAGAGTATGAAATAGTAAAAACGCATGTCGACTTAGCCACCGAGATGTTAGATGGTCTACTACCTAATGACACAATTGAGATAATTAAATGTCATCATGAGCGCATGGATAAAAGCGGTTATCCTCGCGGCATAGAACCATCTTCTATAGGAGCAAAAATAATCGCAATTGTCGACTCTTATGATGCCATGACATCGAAAAGAGTATATAATAGCTCCAAAAGCAAAGATATCGCTTTCCAAGAATTAAAAATGTGCACAGTACCACGAGACAAAGGTGGCATCGGCTACTTATACGACCCGTACTTTGTAGACATCTTAATTGATATAGAAAGCAAATAATAGCATCTTATTTTTCAAAGAGGATTATTTATTAATCCTTCTTTTATTTGCCTAAAGCGTAAATAAATATGTAAATAATAGTGTAAATTAGTCTATACATTTACACAAAAGTTTGCACAATTTGATGTTTAGCTGTATACTATAATTGTAATTCGATTTATGTTAATTGAAAAAAATAAGTTTATTATATCTTGCAATATATTAAAAATATGTTATAATAACCAATCATGAAAAAGGGGAAGTGTAAAATGATTAAATTAACTAACATAATAAAAAGAAAAAGAAGAACGATTCTAAAAACATTGGGTGCGATGATTTGTACGACGACGCTTGCTGCAGGCATATACTTTTCATCTACTTACACACTTAGAACACCAGAAACAGCCAGCGAAGTTCAAACTATCGCGTATTATAGTACTAAGCTAGGGACTAATAACAGTGCACTTAGAGAATACTATCTGAGCGACATGGAGCCTATCGAAAAGCGCGTAGGTTGGAGAGAACTCGGAGTTGATGCCGATACAGATGGCAATCCGCTCGTTTTGACAATAGAAAACAGTCTCTTTTCATTTAAAAAGGGCCTTTTTGCCCATGCCAACTCAACTCTAGTCTATGACCTTACTGACTATGACGATTATAGTTATTTTGTAACTTTCATCGGATTAAATAACACTTCGACTCGTGGCGATGGTGTGACGTACCACTTCTATACTTCAGAAAATAGAACTGATTGGAACGAAGTAGTCGATCCGATA
>CAZLNI010000121.1:0-3535 GCA_964560995.1 uncultured Muribaculaceae bacterium | reverse complement strand
GAGAACTTAAAAGACGCTTCTGCTTGAGAAAACTACGAATGGACAGATATGTACAAAGAATTTGCCGAGACTGCTAAAGAAGAAGGTTTTGACCAAATAGCTAAACTTTTCGAGATGGTTGCTGAAATAGAAAAACACCATGAAGAAAGATACCTTACATTGCTTGGCAATGTGGAAAAAGATCAAGTTTTCCACAAAGACGAAGACAAAGTATGGATTTGCCGTAACTGCGGACACGTTTACTACGGTAAAGACGCTTTAAAAGTTTGCCCAGTATGCAAACATCCAGAATCTTATATGGAATTAAAAGCTACTAATTACTAAGAAGTTCATTTAAGAACTTTTTTCTTTGAATAAATATATATCTATGTTAAAATACCATCGTCTGGAGGAACGATATTATGACCTTGCGAGAAGAAAACACTTATAAACAACTGCTATTAAAACGCGACGCATTTAAAATATTGTTCGATATTACAGTTTTTGCCGATTACTCAAATGGTGAAAAAGAAGTCGAAGACTTTATTGTAAATTCTAACCTGCTTAAAAGGTTGCAAGATATATATCAAGCAGCATCAATAGGACTTATCGACCTTAAAGACCTTTTAAATGATAGTGGTTTCTTTAAAGAAATATGTCTTCTCGAAGAAAAATACCCTCACGAAAAAGCGCATCTTAAAAGCATTGAAAGCGACATCACGCATTTAAATATATTTCTCTGGCAGCCGACATCTTTTTGTTTAAAATTGATGACATTTATAGATAATTATGGACATCTTTTTGATGATAAGTATAGACGAAATCTGATCGTCGTAGTTAGAGATTTCTTGAGAATCCTACCTTACAGCCACGACAGTAAAGAAAGAATATACTTATCTCAAAAATATTCTCAACCATTGTGGTATGAGGCATATCTTCTAGAAAATCCAACTGTACCCGAATCAGAACACTCCTTTTTAATCGAAGAACTCTTAAAAACTGTCTTATTAGCCCCTTCTAAAAATGATAAGTTTAAATACTCCCTAAAAAGGCATTTAAGTTACGAAGGGGCTACTGTTTCTCAAGAAATCTTCTACCGACTTATACTAACCTCAAAAGAAAATAAGGAAAAAGCTCAACTAGCCCTTTCAGTAATCAGAGACTCTCAAAAAACACCTATTGCTTTTCCCGAATGTTTCTCTGAGATGCATTTGTCTTTAGGAGCAAGTAATATAAACTTAGCCACTGTTATCCAATTATTCGATAGTTTTTACTTTGCATATTATAAAGACGAATGGATGCGAGATTTTGCAAGATTCTTACTGACTATTGACGAAACATTATGCGATTCTCTTCTAGAATACGCTAAAAACACCTACCATAGAGCAACTATCGCTTTCTTGGAAGACGAATATATTATCGCTCGCAACGAATTGCAGAAAAGTAGAAAAAACTTCGTCATTACCTTAAGAGCAATAAAAGATTTAAAAAACGACGTCCGTGTGATAAAATAGAGGAGATTAGGAGAAATATATGGAAAAATTAGAAAACACAACTGAATATAGAAAACTTGTAGCGGAAACGAAAGTATATGAATTAATCTTAGATTTGCGTATCTATAGAGGCATGCTAAGTTCCTCCTCAAAAGCCATCGATCGAGAAGCTTATATTGCTTTAATTGCTTCTAGGTCTAATTTGCTATCTAGAATAAACGCTTGTGTCGAATTTGCCAAAGAAAGACTTATAGATTTAAGCGAACCTGCTTCGAGCGCCTTTGTAGCATTAACTCTATCCACTAGTTATAAAAACGAATCTATCAAAATTCAAGATGTTTTATCACACCAAGAAGAGCTTAGAAGCTGTTGCCCTAACGTCATGCCTCTAGGAGTCGAACTTATAGAATTTATGAATACTTGTCGAAACCTTTTACCTAAAGAATACTTGTATTTCCTTGAAGGATGCATACAAAATGTGTTGAGTTCTACTCAATATCATAGAGCCTCTATAACAACAAACTATATGCTTAGTTGCCCAAATCCTCAATTCTTTACTGCTTACTTTATCAATAACCCTAGTTGTCTTCCTACCGAAAGCTCATTTGTTTTTAATAGCCTTTTAAAGAAGGCTCAAGAAGGAATATCGATACCAGAAGAGTACTTTAGTAAAATGATGAACTTTAAAAATATAATCCCGAGCTATGAAATAATAGAGAGCCTCATCAAGCCGTCCAGTGGTCAAACGCGCGTCTCTAGACAACATTGCTTAAGATTACTACACCGATTAGGTTTATCTCCCCAAATAGAAAGTTTAATATCATATTTTGAAGAAGAACTACCTAATTTGCAAGCTACGGGTTCATTAGAAAGCGGTGGAGCAGCTATTATCGAAAGCATATCGATTCTTTATCCCGAAAATGACCAAAACTGGGTGCAAGAATTTATAAAAACTGTCCTTTCTTTAGAAAATGGAAAGCGTTATCTCAAAGCGATTATGAGTCTCTTAAGTGATAAAAATCACGCGCAATTTCTGTCAGTTTGTAATGCGCTCGGTATAGATGACTTGCCAAAAAGACACGTTCTTAAACCTAAAAAAGAAGCCAAATGATTTTGACTTTTTTATTTGACTTTCAATAAAAATGTTTGCTAGTTATCTACTTCTTCCACTTTTGCCCTATCTTCTAGTATTATCTGCAAATCGTCTGCCCGTTTACTAACCGTTGCTACAAATCTGTTTAGTTCGCCTAAGACTATTTCATCTATTATTTTATTATTTCTAGGAAATATGACACCCTCTAGAGTTCCCGTCTCGTCGTTAACTTTTACGAACGCCATCCTCTCGCCTTTTTTAGTGTTAATAACTTTCACGTTTTCCACAATTACGACTGACTCGATTCTTCTGTTTAGATACTTCGAGAAGTCCTTAATCTTTACAATTTTTCCTCCGGCATATTTGCTCGCCGGGTGACCAGTTATATAAAAGCCGAACAAATCCAATTCTGAATACTCTTCATCTTCTATCGCACTAATCTCCAATTCTGGTTTCATGACGAGCGATTCATCTAAGGTGTTGATGAGCTCTATATACGTGATGGCAGCATCTATGTTACTTAAAAGAGTATTCTTTGACTTGTTAAAATCTTCCATTGCACCTGCTTTAATAAGCAATTCTAAACAAGTTCGATTGATACCCTTTCCATAAACCTTCTTTATGAAATCGAAATAATCTTCGTATGGTTGATTCTCCACAATTGTTTTACTTTGCAAAGCAGTTATGCCTTTTATTGCTGTCAACGGAAGTATCAATTTGCCCTCGCTGATGACGTACTCTAAAACGCTCGTGTTGACATTCGGTCTAAGTATTTGCAATCCTCTACTGCGAGCTTCGTCGATGACATCTTTCGTTTTTTTATCGCTTCCTATACTCGTATTTAACGTATTGAGTCTAAATTCATCTGGATAGTTAGCTTTAAGAAACGCCATTTGATAAGCGACGAGAGCATATGCGACAGAGTGCGACTTAATGAATCCGTAATCAGCGAATCTCAAAATCAAGTCGT
>CAZLNI010000120.1:0-3602 GCA_964560995.1 uncultured Muribaculaceae bacterium | reverse complement strand
ATAACTTAATTTTGACTTTACAAAAAGATAATTTAGTACATTTTACACTACTTCAAGAGTTAGTCTATCTTTTAACCTCCCACCTATTACGAACTTTTGTAAATTAAAAAGAAGACATTACATCTTCTTAAATATAATCTAACGATTGGCAAAAGGGTCAAATGTCGGTATGCTACTATTTACGACAGGCTGGCTTTCTAAGGCTTCTTGCACCATGTTATTCGCATTGCCGTCTCCAGTTATACTACCACTGCTAACTTGCTCTTTAATCAATTCTCCCAAAGTGTCAACCACTTTCTTTGAAAAATTATAATTATTTATATATGTTCCGTCTTCTCTTTTATAAGAAGTATTCATCATATTTTGAGGCATAGTTTCTATTATATAATCTCCCATCCCAAGAACAACTTTAACTGCCATCTTTCTTGCTTCCATAGGACTACTCATAAAATTTGAAGAATCCGTTTTCCCGCGAATTAATGCAGCTGTATCGTTTACTAATAGTTGCACAGAGACGATATCTTTAACATTGACAACCTTATTTTCAGTTCCATTATGTAAAACCACTGCGCCATTATCTCCTACTGTAATCCCTCTCATATTCATGTTGATTACCTGTCTTTTAGGAATAACTCCCATTAAATAAGATATTTTATGGCTTATAACATCTCGTCTAAACTCGGGATTTTTAAGTATATCGAAGAACCTTTTTATATCCGTCTCGTTGCCATCTAATACGAACGCTTTATCGTCGAACTTGACTCCTTGAGTCATAATCCCCTTATTAATGACTTCACAATCTTTAATGCTGTCATACTCCATTATCATATATTCGTTCTTATTTACGAGCCATAACCTTTTATCAGTCGCGACTAAACTATATTCAATTTCTGTTTGAGACTCTTTACCAGACTTAACATCGATTACAGTCTCATCTATAGGGATTATCCTGTTGATAATTTTGGCTTTTTCCACATTTATAGTAAGACAACTATTTAAAATAGATTGCTCTTTTCCATCTTGTGGGTCAGCGTTGAATTCTTGATAAGGAGAAAGTGGACCAAGTCTGTCACTCCTCGTCTTTAAAATATCGAACTCCTGCATAGAGGCTTTCTTTTCTTTCGCAGCGTCACCAACTGCCTTAACTCCAGATTGTATCATCCCTAAACCTTTATTTAACAAATCTTTAAAAGCCATAACTCATACCTTCTTTCTATCTAATTATACCAATTATATGTATTTTATGAAACAGTTTTAAAAAATGGTAGACACAAAAGATTGTTAAATACTTAACTGTTGACTTAGAATAACCAATCTTGGTAAAATAAATTCACTAGAGGTGGTCGCATGGATATAGATACTTTTAAAACGAAATATGATGAGTTACAAAGAATATATGGTGACCCTAATTTAGATGCCATTTATAATGGAGGATGTAAAAATAAACCCGATATTATGTTCGTATTCATGAACCCTACAGGTCGCAATATTGCGTCCAATAAATCTTGGAAAGGTATAAAATCGCCATGGGTGGGCACCAAAAACATATGGGATCTATTTGAAGCAGTTGATTTAATCGACAAAAACCTTTATAAAGAGATTAAGTCTTTAAAACCTGCAGATTGGACATATGAGTTCGCTCAAAAAGTTTACGACGACGTGGAAGCTCATCGCTTTTTCATAAATAACTTAGGAAAATGTACTCAGATTGACGCTCGACCACTCCCTAACTCAGTTTATATGCAGTATTTAGAATACTTAAAAAAAGAAATAGAAATTATAGATCCTCGCATAATCATCTTATTCGGCAATCAAGTCAGTTCCATCGTTCTAGGACAGAATATAAGTGTTTCCAAAACCCGCAAAAAAGAGTTCCCCCTTGTCATAAACGGCAAAACATATCGAGTTTTTCCCGTTTTTTATCCTGTCGGTAATGGTCGATTTAATATAGATAAAGCTATCGAAGATATACTTTATATAAAGAAAAATTTCTTAAATGAGGAGGTATCATCATGATTTACTTAAAGTCCTTCACTCTTTTAGACGATTATCAAGAACATTGGATTTACGATGAAAGAAGAATTCATAACAACACTTACCCTCTACACATTTTCCCAGATAAAAATTTAAAAGAAATAAATTTTGCCGATATTACTATTTTTTATGGAGGTAACGGCTCTGGTAAATCGACTTTATTAAACATCATCGCTAGCAAACTTAAAGCCATAAGAAAGAACCAAATTGAAAAAGGAGCTTTCTTCGATAACTATGTCGAATCGTGCTCCTACGATTTGGGCATGACACCAGTAGAGATTAAAGCGATTACTTCGGACGATGTCTTCGATTCACTTTTGGACATACGCAGTATCAATACCGGTATACAACGCCGTAAAGAAGATTTAAGCCAAGAATTCTTATCGAATAAGTATGACCAAACGGAGTTAAGTATCCATGACTACGAGGCAGTAAAAGCTCAATATGAAGCTAAACATAAGACGATGTCTAAATATATCCGCAATAGGCTCACGAACAATACTATCGCCGAACAATCTAATGGTGAATCGGCTCTATTATACTGGGAACGTGAGATAAAAGAAAACGCCATTTATATTTTAGATGAGCCAGAAAACAGCTTATCAGCAGAAAACCAAATCAAACTAAAAACTTTTATCGAAGAATCCGTAAGGTTCTATAACTGCCAGTTTATCTTATCGACTCATTCTCCATTTTTACTATCTTTAATGGAAGCTCGCATTTATGACCTAGATAGTGAAGAAGCCGAAATTACTAAAAAATGGACCGAACTTAAAAATGTTAGGTTATACTATAACTTCTTTAAAGAGAATGAAGATGAATTCAATTAAAAAGCCACAGCATCAACTGTGGTATTTAATTGGAATGTTACTATGAGGCCCGATAAGGCGATTCCATAGTACCTTCTCCGACTAAGGTATTTGCGTACTCAGCGCTTAAGTTTATGACTGGCGCAACACTGCCCATAGTATTCACATTACCGTAGTCAAAATTACCATTGCCACTCACACCGAATACACTAGCATAACTACCATAATGGTTAGGCGAGAGCGACCAATAATATACCCCTTTATATAAGTAATATTTATTATTATTTGCTGAACCATCTGATTGATAATACTTTCCGCCTGCTGTGATTATCTCGTCTGCTGTTATCAGTCCTACTGAATATTCTAAAGCTCCATTTCCTTTTTCTGTATCACTCTTCGTAAACGAGTCGTTCTTCTCTGGACATTTGAAACTTGGTTCGGGATTACTTACTCCAGACCCTAATCTTCCTCTTGCTCCATAGAACGTTGGACTCGTTCCATATCCTGTTCCTGTATTATTACTTGCAAAGCTTCTGTCGTTACAGAATATCTCATCACTTACTGCATCTCCATAACCTGTATCTTCTATGTTCTCTTTATACCATGTTTCTAATTGTGTTTTTATATTTGAAGAAGTTTCATTTGTTTGGGCTTGTTCTTTACTGGTACTTGCTCCCCCACTTGCTCCTCCATACATGTAACCTACATATTTGGCATCACCAGTATTTGAAGTATTCCATGCTATACCAGTTAAGGCTA
>CAZLNI010000119.1:0-3604 GCA_964560995.1 uncultured Muribaculaceae bacterium | reverse complement strand
ATATACAACATCTATTCCGATGACATCGGTGAAGATGAGTTAGAAGAGCGAACGAGAGGCAAACTCGCATACATTAAAAATTTTTATGACGATTTTCTATTAGATGAATTTCGTGAAGACCCAGATTCTATACTTAAGACGAAGTTTTTTAGAGGCATGGCATATGCTCAAGAGAATGATATATTCGCATCTAAAACGCAAGAGTTCAAGAGTCTATATAATTATGTATTCAAAGAATCGATCGATTATGACGATGTCGTCGAGATTCTCATAAAAGAGGCTGTTAAAAAATTGTCCTCTGATGAAGTTTTATCGATGAAAGAGTTTGACAATCTCTGTAACTTTGTTAAAAACAATACAGAAGGTTATGTGTCGATGACTATAGTCACAAAGATGCTTAAAAACCATGCATATAAGACGAACCATATTTTCGATAGAGAAGTAGTCGAGAGTTTAGTGCGGTCTTTAGCCAAAAGTTATCTGTGGCAATGGGATATAGAAGTAGATGTCGAATTCTTAACCGAAGCAGAACGCGAAGAATTAGATTATCAAGGCAATCAAAATAGGATTATTATAGATGAAGAACTGATAGAAGAATTTCTAAAACTTAACTATACGGAAATATTCACTGTCCTCTTTTTTGAGGCAGAACGATTAAAGTCACGTCTCTTATTAGAACGCGACAAAGTTGACTATGCTACTCTTAAAGTTATCATGAACATGGTAACTGCAGGTGTCGATTTCGATAGAATCTATATTGATGAAACCTATGAGCCTATAGACTATCACTTAGACCTAAAAGTAAGCTGTTTCGTAAAAACTCTGCGCTTTTTTTCGACTTTCGGTGTAAACCTTTTTCAAAATTATAACGAAGCAGAGTTAAGTAAAATAGATATAAATTTAGATGGAACAGAAAAATTAGACTATTCTTTTAAAGAAACTTCTTTAGACCAACGGTTCTTTAGAATTTTGACTTCATATGATAGAAAGAATAGTATTATAAAAAAGTTTAACGTACTAAAGATGTTGTTTAATTCCAAAGGAGAACGTTTAAGAGCCTTAGAACTAATAAAAAAGATGTTCGACAGCGAACATAAAGGTTTTCTAGTAGAGTACTTGCATTCACGAGTTGTAGACCCAGAAATGATGATAGACGACGTTTTGAGTCTTTGTGAGTATAAACCTAAAAACGAAGAAATGAGGCAATTTATCGAAGATGAACTCAAATATATCTATGTCGACACCTTTTATTACAGCCTAGATAGCTACCTAAAGCTGATGGCAAATCCGAAGTTCGATAAAGAAGACTATCTCATGGATTTAGCTTTTAAGATTAATTGTATCAAAGATACACCGTTGACACACCGCTTTATCGACGAAGCTATTTTTACCATCGAAGAGATGAAACAAAGTGCCTAGAACTGCATAATATATATTAGGTGGTTAGAATGAGTAAAAAAGACGATTTTAAAGGTTTTGTATCCAAACATCCAGCCTTAGTAGAAATAGTTAAAAACAAAACTCATTCGTGGCAAGATCTTTTTGAAGTCTACGATCTCTACGGAGAGGACGAGGCGATGTGGGATAGATATCTTAAAACTAACGCATCCGCGTCATCTAGTTCGACTGATGCGAAGATGAGCTCGTTAGGAGAGCTCACTAAATTATTTAAGAACGTCAACATAGAAAACGTCCAAAAATATATCGACACTGCCCAAAAAGCAATAGGAGTCATCCAAGAGCTTACTGGGTCAAGTGCAGCTGCAGCTACAGCAAAGGGGCCTTCATCTGCTAGACCAATAAACAAGATATTCGAGGATTAAGATGCAGCTGATAACTATATATGCATTAAAAAACGATACCAAAATGCATCAGTTTTTAAGAGAAAACTCGGAGTGGTATAAAAATCTCAATAGAAGTGCCGCTAATTACCAAGAATTTACGAAAGTGATGAAAAAGAAATATAAGCTCAATCCGACGGATAAGATATCGGGAGTTCTCGATAATATCGACTTAATTACGACGGTTATAGATACTGTCAAATGAGATGTAAGTAGTAAAATACTTTTATTGCTAAACGCATTATAGAGTGCTATACTAAATATAGTAAAAGAATAAAAGTTTGACAAAAAATACTTTTTGTGCTATAATACCCACCGATTAAAGGGATTAAGGGGGATTTTTATGAAAGGATACATTCTCGACTACGTTAATGAAAACGAGTATCATAAGCTTGAACGTGCTTTAAAGAAATACAATATGCTCGCTTATAAGAAACTCAACTTCGATTATTACCCAGCTTTAAGAAGTGGTAAATTCCTAGGAGAGAAGATTAAGACAGATAAAAAAGAGGGTAGAATTACTTATGAGTGGGAACTACCAAGTGATCACTTATTTTCACAAGTTCATGGAGCAGTAAAACTTCACTACATAGTTTATACTAAGGAAAACATAGTCATGTTAGATACTATTACACCATCGGATATATTGTTAGAAGGTCATATGGCTGAATTGACGACATATAAAGGTGTCATGATAAGCAAACAAAACGAAGCGAAAGATATGTTTAAAATAGATTTACTCAACATGTTAAATAAATAAAAAGTGCCTTGGGGCACTTTTATTTTGCATGTAAATTATAGACTTTTTGAAGTAGAAGAAAAACCCGGAGTAAATCCCTGTTCTAAACACAAATCCGCTACTTCTTCGGGAGTGGCATTAGAAAGATATTTATTTAATAAATCGGTAGGTAGGGCGTCCTTTAATAATAAAACGTTCGTACTATAGTTTTCGATTGCTCTTAACTTACTGATGATTGTCCTTCTAACTGCACTTTTAGGGCTACCCGCGTATATCTTAGCGTTGAAACCATACATACAAATCGGTACATTGAACCCTTTATCGAGCTCTTTCTCGATTCTTTTTATAAAATCTTCGACATCTCCGTCTAAATAAATAGTCTGCATCGTAAATCATCGCCTTTCTATCGTTATGTATTTTATGCTCGCATAGGCAACATTGTACCATAAGTAGAAACTAAAGTAACAATTTTCGGATGATTTGACATTTTAGACTGTCAAATAGCTATTTTAAAAGTTTTTCTATCATTTTCTTATATTTTAAAAACTCCGAATTCCTTTTATCAACCTGTAAGACATATAGTATTTTTCCGTATAGCATGTTTAAGTATTCTTGATGATTGAAACGACTTTTTATCATTTCTAAATGAGATTTAATACCATATTTTTCTATATAATAAATCTCTTTTCTAATTTCCTTTCGATATTTTTTACTAACTTGGGCTTTTTCATTGACGACGATTCCGGTGACTATTTTGGCAGCATTTCTTTTTATGATGTGTATTTTGCTCGTATTTAATTCTAAACTAAGCTTATTTAATAACTTCCTAACTTCGATAATCACTTCACTTGGATTGAAATCTCCCGAGAAGGTCATATCGTCGGAATAACGTGTATAAGTTATATTTCGATTTTCACACCAGCCACCAATTCCTTCATCGAAGTCTTTCATGACGAGATTAGATATATAAGCAGAAGTAGGGGAACCCTGTGTCAAATGGTCTTCATAAGTACATAAATAAGTT
>CAZLNI010000118.1:0-3614 GCA_964560995.1 uncultured Muribaculaceae bacterium | reverse complement strand
ACGGTAAAGGCGTGAAAAGAGCAGTCACAAATATAAACGAAATAATTAAGCCAGATATTCTTGGTATGGAGTTAGACCAAAAACTAGTCGATGAAAAGATATTGCGGATGGATGGAACTTCTAATAAGTCGGCTTTGGGAGCAAATGCAACTTTGGCAGTTTCTCTATGTGTATTAAAAGCGATAGCCAAAGTACAAGGCAAAGAGCTTTATGAGAGCTTGAGTAACGGCAGTATCTCTATGCCTATTGCCATGATGAACATTTTAAACGGTGGTATGCATGCTGGGAATGGAGTCGATATCCAAGAGTTCATGATCGTTCCAACAGTGCGAACTATCCATGAGAGAGTAAGATGTGGAGCAGAGATATTTCATAAGCTTTTCGAAATTTTAAAAAAGAAAGGGCTAACAACTGGTCTCGGTGACGAAGGCGGTTATGCACCTAAACTAGTTAGCAATACGGAGGCGCTCGATTTAATAGTTGAAGCCATAAGGAAAGCAGGTTATGTACCTGGTAAGAACGTTTACATTGCTTTAGATGTTGCGGCTAATTCTCTTTATAATAAGGAAACGGGCTTATATAAAATAGACAATACTAAATTGTCGAAAGAAGGACTTTTAAGCTACTATAAGTATATATGTGAAAAATATCCAATTATAAGTATCGAAGATCCCTTTGAAGAAAACGATATGGAATCGCTTGTAAAAATAACCGAGTTGCTCGGAGAGAAAGTCATGATCGTCGGAGATGATTATTTTGTGACTAACAGCAAGTTACTAGGGGATGCCATGACTAAAAAGGCTGCCAATGCGATACTTCTAAAGCCGAATCAAATAGGAACGATTACAGAAATGTTAGAGACTATCAACGTGGCTAGGGAAAACGGTTACAAGATGATAATCAGCCATCGCAGCGGAGAGACGAACGATACGACGATTGCCGATTTAGCTGTAGGATTGAATTTAGGGTTCATCAAGACAGGTTCTCTTTCTAGGGGCGAGAGAATTGCAAAATATAATAGGTTGATGTTGATAGAAGATAAGCTTCTAGGCAAAAGTGATTTGGGGTGATTAAATGAGAAAATTTTTAAGAGGTATAGGAAATGCTTTTTTGACGATCGTCGTCTTGATCTTAATCGTATATGGTTGGATGTTTATTGAAGTCAAGTTGCGTCTTAAAAGCTATCCCGAATTATTCGGTTACGTATTCTTCTTACAAGAGGAAGCAGATATGTCGCCTCAATTTGAAGTGCAAGATGTCATAATGGTGAAAAAAGACGAAGAATATAAAGTCGGAGACATAATCATGTATTTCGATGGAAAAGATAGCAAATATAAAGTGCACAACGTAGTAGCACTCGATAGAAATACGACGGTTACGAGATGTGCTTCTTGTGAAAAGAGCAATGAACCGATAAGTAACGATGCAGTAGTTGGTAAGGCTGTCGGAAAAGTCATGTTTATGGGCGCTATAGTGGGATTTTTCTCTCAGAAAATTGTCCTCGTCATTTTTGCTCTAGTCGGAGTTACTTTCTTAGTAGTGAGCCAATATCACGAACTAAAACCTAAAAAAGAAGTCGATAAGAAAGTAAAAGATTCAACTTTAGAAACTGATGATATTAACCAAGAAAAATAGTGTTGCAAAAAGACAATATAATTGATAGAATAGGTATTGTCTTTAAGACACTTTCTATGGCCTGTTGGTGAAGCGGTCAAACACATAGCCCTCTCAAGGCTACATACATGGGTTCAAATCCCATACAGGTCACCAAGAAAAAATTATCCCTGTATTTGCAGGGTTTTATTTTGAATTAACATAGGAGGTAAGATATGCAGTTATATTATCAAGATAAGGCAATCGAATATAATGCGATATGTAAAAAATTGGAAAATAAAATAAAGGCTTTAAGGGAAATAAAAATCGATGTAGATAATGAAGAAAAAAGATTTCAAGAAGTTACTAGGCGTTGCAACGCACAGTTAAGTGCTTATACGACATCTTACACAGCGGGAAGTGCCAGTCAAAGTATCACAGAAGTAGAGAATATATATCAAAGGGGTATCGATGAACTTAATAAAGTGTTTAGCCTGTTAAAAAGGCACGATTTATATTTTGATGCATATAGACAAGCACTTAGCTTAGAAGAAAAAATAAACGATGCTGATTTTACAAAATCCAATGGAGAATCAGAGTATAGTAGTGCTGTTATCATGTTGTTAAAGACGATTAACTCTTCTGATACGAGGCCATTTCATACAGAGGAAAATGTCATCAAAAAGATTTATGATGTTGCTTATGAGATTATTAAAATGGAGCTTTTGCAGTCTGGAAATAGTAAAGTTTTATTGTGGGTCAAAGAGGACGAGGTTGCTTCAAGTTTTATTGCAGATTTGATAAGAAAAGAATTAGAAGAATTAAAAGCGTCAAGTAATGAATCTTTTTTGAGCGATGTGTTTGACGACATAGCTTCATTTAGTATTAGTTCTAATTGTTTAAATGAAGAGTTGATTCTGTTTCTAGCACTTCAAAATGGTGTTACTAAGAAAAAAGTTGAAGAGGCTTTAGCTTTGATTGTACAAGAAATGTTTAATAAAAAGGGGACTCAAGATAAGATGGTCGCCAATATTGAACAATTGCGCAATACACTCGTCGAAATAAAAGAAAGAATTAAGGGCGGGCATATTTATAAAGAATTGGGTATTATGCTCGCGTTAGTCGGAGTGTTATTCGCAAGTAAGTATGGTATAGATAAGCTAATAACTAAAGTTGGGCATACCGAATATAGAACTTATCCAGACTACTATACCAATGTTGAAGGGGAGTTTGCTCCTACATTTCCAGAATATATGCAAAAAATAAAAGGGTTTGAATCGGTAGAATTAACTGCATATAGTCCATGGGTCAGAAGCGATGTCTTTTATGGCGATTATGAAAGGCAAATAAGGACTTACGATTTGACTAAAGAAAATATAGGAGAGTTGGAAGATGCGCTTAATCTTGATTTTCCAAATTTACGTTGTGATATAGACACAGAGACGAGAAGTGATATAGATTCTAGTGAGCTCTATACAGATGCAATTATCGAAATTTTAAGATTAAAGCAAGACGAAAGTGATAATAAATTCATTCCTCATGAAGAAGACCAAGCATTGATATCTGTCATTACGACAATCGTACTATGCGTACTTGGGTGTGTTGGAGAAGGACTTACTATCTTTTCGTTGGTGTCAAAAATAAAAGAAAAGCTTTCCGATAAAAGAACATTTACTAAGCACGATAAAGAACTTATAACCTTATTAGAAAATTATAGATCTCTCTGCGAGCAAAACGAGGGATTTAGGAATAGATTTATCGAAATGTATGAGAGGGTATCTAAGTATTGTGAAAGTGCGCAGCTTAATAATACATACAAAGAATTCAAAGAGTTTAGGATTACTCCATTAGAGACTTTGCAAGATTTTTGTGACATAGATTAGTTTACTTATAGATATAATAAAGCTATTGAAAAAGATATAACTTTACGATAAAATATAAATGTAAGTGACATTGTGTCACTTTATTGCCCCATAGCCAAGTGGTAAGGCATCAGACTCTGAATCTGACATTCCGCTGGT
>CAZLNI010000117.1:0-3654 GCA_964560995.1 uncultured Muribaculaceae bacterium | reverse complement strand
GAATACTCGCTATATCATACTATCAGACATCAAATGCACTATAAAGTATTTACATATATTTAACATAGAAGAGCCCATATATAAGCATAATTTGTCGAACTGTGGTATAATGGTGGAAGATAGGAGGTTAAATCTTGAAAAGAGTATTATCGATTATTTCTATCTTATTATTGTCCTTTTTAACTTTTTGGACAGGTGTCTCTGCGGAGACATATAAAAGGGGTATCGTTACTGTAGCGTCAACTATTAAAAAACAAGCTAGTAATGGAGCTAACCTTCTAAACGATAAAGGGTATTCGATGATTTTATATTCACCTGAAGCTGTTGAAATCGTCGGAGAAGAGGGAGATTATTATCTCATAAAATATATATATTCTGGATTCATATATAACGGTTATATCCCCAAAAAGAATGTGACTGCAAAAGAATATACTATCGATGAAGAATATGTTCAAGAGTTAATAAATAAAGGTTTTCCTAACGATTATGCAAGGAAACTTGCCATTATGCATGCAATACATCCTAATTGGGTTTTTACACCTTCTTTTACCGGTAGAACTAATGGAGGGATGGACTTCTATACGGCTGTAAGGGGTGAAGCTTCCGTCGTCGACAGAAATCTTACGGATTATGCGAACACATCTCTATATTCCACTGCGCCAGGTGCTTATGAAAACGGCGTTTGGAAGACTTTTTCTGGAGGAAGTTGGTATGCGGTAAGCGAGCAGACAATTGCCTTTTTCTTAGATCCACGAAATTTTATGAACGAATCGAACTTCTTTATGTTTGAAAACCAAGCTTATAACCCCAACGTATCTTACAAGACAATGGTAAACATCGCTTTAGCAGGTTCGTTTATGGCTAACACGAATCCTTTCGAATGTTTCCCAGGTGCAAACTCATGTACAGTAGGATTCCATTACTATACGGACGCTTTAATAGATGCAGGTGCCGATAAGGGAGTAAACCCTGTCAACTTGGCGAGTAGAGTATTAAAAGAACAGGGTACGACTGGTTCTTTGTTATCGATTGGTAAAGGTTATAACGGTCAATATGTAGGCTATTACAATTTCTTTAACATAAATGCCAATGGTGCAACCCAAGCTGATGTCGTATTAAATGGACTTAGCTACGCTAAAAGTCGTGGATGGAATAATCAGCGTATTTCGATTATCGATGGAGCAGCTTTAATAGGAAACAACTATGTCGCTCGCGGCCAATCGACGGTCTATTATCAGAAATTCAATACGATTACACCAGACATATATGGACATTACTATGGCAATCAATATATGCAAAATATATATGCGCCTTATTCTGAAGGTTATAATACATATGTCAGTTATTTTAGGTCGTTCGACAATCTAGAAGAGTGGGATAATGCGACCTTCGATTTCTTAATACCTGTGTACCAAAATATGCCAGCGTATACTACTTTGGATGTCACACAAAATTCGGATGCGACTTTGAAGAGTTTAAGTATCCCGGAATGCAAATTTAATCTCGCTTTCCAATCAGATGCTTACGAATACGAATGTTATACACCTAAAGATACAAAAGAGTTAAACATCACAGCTGAGGCGACTAATGGGCTAGCTAAAGTAGAATACCCTGCGAAGGTAACTCTTACTCAAGATGACGAAGTCGTCACTATAAAAGTTACTGCTGTTAATGGCTCAACGGCAATCTATAAAGTCAACGTGCACCGCATAGAAACAGATGGTTTTACACCGACTGAAATACTAAACGGCATCGGATTAAAAGTGACTGACGATTTAGTCTATAACATTGCAGCCAAGTCAGATGTATCAAATATCATTAAAAGTATTACAAACAACTACCACTTTGCCGACGTAGAAGTCACCGAAGAAAACGGTACACCGATAAAAGATGGTAAAGTAAAAACTGGTCAGAAGATTACGATTACTAATACTGGCATCAAAAAAACATTTACTATAACTATTATGGGCGATGCGACAGGTGATGGAGAAGCCGATATCTTAGATTTGCTAGTCATCCAAAAACATATCGTAGAAGTACAAAAGCTCGAAGGAGCTAAGTATAAGGCAGCAAATTTAGATAGAAACGGTGTCGTTGATATATTAGATTTATTGTTAATGCAAAAACATATCGTAGGGCAATATACGATAACTCAAGAGTAGAAAGAGGTTCTTTATGAAAAAAATTAAACAACTCTTATTAGCTTTAGTGCTGGCAATCGCATGTGTAAATGGAGTAAATGCAGCATCGGGTACTATCACAGTATCTTCTGGAACTAAGACGGCTGTCGTAGGATCGACTTTTAAAGTAACAGTGCGCGTCAAATGTTCTGAAGCAATAGGTTCATGGAAATACAGTATAGCTTATGACAGCGCCTATATATCACTCGTTTCGGGCAATATAACAGAATCATATGTCGGAGATGGCAAGATGACATATAAGGACTATGAGTATCAGTTTAGAGCTATAAAGTCTGGAAATGCGGGTATTAGGATTGTATCACCGGAAATGGCGGCGTGGAATGGAGACATCTCAAAATTCACTCCCGCGGTTAACAGCATTACAGTAAGTGTCAAGACCCAAGCTGAGATACAGGCGAGCTACAGTAAAGATAATTATTTAAAGAGTTTGACTGTCAAAGATTATGAATTATCTCCAGCATTCGATAAGGATACTTTAGAATATAAGGTTTCCGTCCCAGATACAGTCGAGCAAATTCAAGTAAGTGCTTTAGTTAACGATGCAAGATCGCGCGTCACAGGTGCAGGAACGATAGATATATCCGAAGGAACAAACAAAGTCGAAATCGTCGTTACAGCTCAAAATGGTGGCACGAGAACTTATACTTTGACGGTAGATGTTCGAGATTTAAATCCGATAGAAGTCGACGTCGATGGAGAAAAATATACGATAGTCAAAAAAGATACACTTTTAAAAGATGTCGTAGGTTTTTCTAAAAGTACGATGACGATCGATGGAACAGAAGTCCCAGTATGTAAAAATGATCATGCCGATTTAGTTCTAGTTGGACTTAAAGATACAAGCGGAGAAATAGGTATGTTTCTCTACGACGAAAAAGAAAAGTCTTATAAAAAGTATACAGAATTAGTCAGTTCTTCATTGACTTTATTGCCTGTAGAAATTGAAAGTATACCAGACGGATTTTCTAAAGCTAAACTTAAGATTAATGGCGAAGAGTTCGAAGCGATGAAAAATAACCTATCCGATAATTTTTATCTCGTCTATGCCTTAGATGTGTCAACTGGAGAGAAAAGCTACTATCAATACGATTTAAAGTCGAATGGACTTATCAGATACGATAGCGAAGCTTACAGTTCACTTTTAAAAGAAAATAACGAATTTAAACTATTTTTAATAGCTGCTTGTTCTTTAGCAGGAATATTCTTCTTACTAACTGTAGCAATGGGAGTCCGAGTTTCAAAATTAAAAAAGGTCGTAAAAAAGGTAGTTAATAAAGAGATGAAAATTAATAGTGAAGAAGAAAGTAGTAAAAAAGAAGATTAGCTCATCATTCGGTGAGCCTTTTATTTTGAAATTTTATTGAATAAACTAACAATCGATGATAAAATAGTTTATAGAGAATAGGAATGATATCATGGAGAAAAAGAGAATAGATACTTTTAAATGGAAGAT
>CAZLNI010000116.1:0-3699 GCA_964560995.1 uncultured Muribaculaceae bacterium | reverse complement strand
GTTCATCAATAATTTGCATTAAAATTATTGATTTACCACATCTTCTTATACCTGTGATTACTTTTATAAGATCAACATCATAAAATGGTCTTATTTTTGATAAATATTTTTCACGGATAATCATAGTACCACCCTTTCTGATACCATTATATAATATTTTTTTTATCATGTCAACTTTGTTTAGTGTACTGTACAAAATACTATTTTTCGACGTTTTTGTTCATTTAATTTCGTTTGTCCTGTTGAATTTAAAATTTTTCTTGTATGTCAAATAACTACTTAAATTTACATTTTAAACTACCATTTCTTTAAAGCTAAAAAGATGCTATCGTTTGATAACATCTTTATCACATTATTGAGTAATTCTTGACCACAAATTAAAATTCTGTGGTCAAATTGTGGTCAAATAGCAGTTTTGGGTCAAAATCCTCGCAAACCCTTATAAAACCTACTACTTGCCACAACACTGCTTATATTTCTTTCCGGAACCACATGGACATAAGTCATTACGGCCTACCTTAGTAGACTTTTTAGGACCAGATTTTACTTTTTCTTTCCCGTCGTTCATCTGCATCTTTTGTACAGGTTTTCTCTCGACAGTATTCTGCTTTATCTCTGCTTTCAATAAGAAATTTGAGATATTTTGGTCGATATTCTCAAGCAAATTCTGGAAAATATTATATCCTTCAAGTGCATATGCTTGCAATGGATTTGTTTGAGCATAACCACGAAGATTAATACCCTCTTTTAAATGCTCCATCGTTGTAATGTGTTCTATCCAAGCAGAATCTATAACACGTAGTGAAATCATTCTTTCAAATTGATCTATAACTTCAAGAGGAAATTCCCCCGTCTTAGTTTCATATTCGTTCGCGACGACATTGTATATGATATCTTCTACTTCTTCGACCTTTTTGCCAGTTATATCGTCAACAGAAACAGTCGCTTTTCTTAAAAGATTGTTGTTAACGAACTCTACGATATCTTCATTGTCACTTTTCGTAAGCTTTCCTTCTGGAGCTATATGTTTCTCGACTAAGTCGGCTATATGGTTTCTAAACGTTTCCAAAACAATTTCTCTTTCAGTTTCTGCGTCTAGCAATTCGTTACGCTTTCTATATATGATTACGCGTTGTTCACTGATGATATTGTCGTAGTCGAGTAAGTGCTTACGCATATCGTAGTTGTTACCTTCAACTTTTTTCTGAGCCGTTTCGATTGATTTAGATAACATCTTATTTTGAATAGCTTGTTCCTCTGGCATACCTAGACTCTGTACGATCATCTTGATTTTATCTGTACCGAATCTTCTCATCAAATCGTCTTCAAATGATACGAAGAACTGACTTGCACCAGGGTCACCTTGACGACCTGCACGACCACGTAGCTGATTGTCGATACGACGTGATTCGTGTCTTTCCGTACCTATGACGAATAAACCACCCAAATCGACGACTCCTTCTCCTAGTTTGATATCAGTACCACGACCAGCCATGTTAGTTGCAATCGTAACGGCACCTTTTTCTCCCGCTTTAGCTATTATTTCAGCTTCTCTAGAGTGATTCTTAGCGTTTAATACTTCATGAGGTATACCTTCTTTTTTGAGCATGCGAGAAAGCTTCTCGTTATTCTCTACTGAGATAGTACCGACTAGGATAGGTTCGCCAGTCGCGTGAATCTCTTTAATCTTTTCGACTATAGCTTTATATTTACCTGCTTCTGTTGAGAAAATCAAATCAGTATAATCGGTTCTGATGACAGGCTTATTGGTTGGAATCCTAATGACGTACATGTTGTAAATATCTCTAAATTCTTCTTCTTCAGTTTTCGCTGTTCCTGTCATACCGGCAATTTTTTTGTACATTCTAAACAAGTTTTGGAAAGTAATCGTCGCCATCGTTTTCGTCTCTTCGTTGATTTTGACGCCTTCCTTTGCTTCGATAGCTTGATGTAATCCCTCGCTGAACTGACGACCAGGCATCAAACGTCCTGTAAATTGGTCGATGATGACGACTTCTCCTTCGTCGTTGACCATATAGTCGACGTCCTTTTTCATACCGAAGTTTGCTTTTAAGGCTTGGATGATGTGGTGAACTAATGCCGTATTCTCTTCATCGTAAAGATTCTTTATACCGAAAGCTGCTTGTACTTTTTCACTTCCCGCTTCTGTCAAAGATACGCTCTTCGTCTTTTCATCGATAGTATAATCGGTCTCTTCTTTCAACCTCTTTACGGCAATATCGGAATCCATATAAAGGTTTTTAGAGTTCATTTTGCCACCAGATATGATAAGTGGTGTTCTCGCTTCGTCGATTAAAACTGAGTCGACCTCATCGATGATGACGAAGTTGAGTCCTCTTTGTACGCGATCTTCTTTTCTAACGACCATGTTATCTCTCAAATAGTCGAATCCAACCTCATTATTCGTCGAATAAGTTATGTCGGCATTATAAACTTCTCTTTTTTCTTCTGGTGTTAAATCTCTCAAATTCAATCCGACACTCAACCCTAAGAATTTAAATATTTCTCCCATCCATTCGGAGTCACGTTGCGCCAAAAACTCGTTGACTGTGATGATGTGCACGCCTTCGCCAGAAAGAGCATTTAGGTAAGCTGGTAAAATTTCAGTTAACGTTTTACCTTCACCAGTCTTCATCTCAGCAATATTACCAAAGTGGATTGCTAAACCACCTAATAATTGAACGTAGTAAGGCTTCTCCCCGATAACCCTATATGCGGCTTCTCTTGCCACTGCAAAGGCTGGTACGATTAAATTATCGAGTGTCGTACCTTTCTTAATTTCTTCCTTAAATTCTATCGTTTTAGCCACCAACTCTTCGTCAGTTAACTTTTGCATCTCTGGCTCTAAAGCTTCGATTGCGTCGGCTATTTTTTTAAATTTTTGTAATTCTTTATATTCTGAATCAACTAAACTTTTTAATATGTTCATTTCATTTCCTCCACGATTATTATTGTAACAAAATAAAAAAGAAAAGTAAACTTTTCTTCACTATCTAGCGTTAATTATGCCGTATTTTCCGTCTTTTCTCTTATAGACTACACTAGTGCATTTTTCCTCTGAATTTTTAAATACGAAGAAATCGTGTCCAGAAAGCTCCATCTGCATGATTGCTTCTTCCTCATCCATAGGTTTAAATTCGACCTCTTTACGGCGTATGATTTGCTCCTCTGTAGAAGAATCTTCTGCTTCTTCTATTTCTTCAGTAAATACGAAGCCTTTTTTATCCTTATATCTGCTCATTAACTTCGATTTGTTCTTCTTTATTTGTCCTTCTAATTTTTTTTGAACTAAATCGATAGCAGCATATAAATCGTCGTTTGCCTCTTCTGCCCTTATGGTAAATAACTTAGTTGGAACTGTTACTTCGATGATTTGGTGCACCCCACGAAGTCTCACCTTTACGATGACATCGAGCTCTTCGGACTCATTAAAATACTTATCGAGCTTTGTTAACTTCTCCTCGATATAATCCTTTATTGCCTCTGTGATCTTAACATGATCTCCGTGAATTGAAATCTTCAACATACATCATCTCCTATATCAATGATATCATAACTTGACTTATTTGTAAAACAAGATTTAAAACTTTTCCATATGATATCCTCATCAGAATAATGTATATGCTTTTTATCCGCTACCCCTAAAATAATCGGCTCAAAATCTATATCTTTTATAGA